>JAZKZP010000085.1:0-39652 GCA_045612715.1 Eubacteriales bacterium | reverse complement strand
AGCTTCTTTTACTTTTTGTTTGAGTAGTATTCTCTTAAGAATTTTCTAACGAGATCTCTTTCGCACTATACTTCTAAACTCTTTTACAAGTTCGCTTTGTACTTCCTTCAATCTCTTGTTGTTCAATTTTCAATGATCGATACCGTTTTTTCAACGGCTTGGTCATTATACCACAAACACATTAGATTTGTCAATAGGTTTTTTGAAATTTTTTTAACTTTTTTTCTTAATTTTGTATATTCGTTAAAAATGACAAAAATACTATTTTTAAATCCCCTATTGGAGCGCTATATGATCACTATTTTCGCAAGAACTATCATTATATATTTTGTGTTGCTTGTAACAATGCGACTTTTAGGCAAGCGACAATTAGGCGAGCTTGAGGTATCGGAATTAATCACAACAATTCTTTTATCCGAAATAGCATCAATGCCCATCACAAATCAAGACATCCCCCTTTTCCACGCCATTATTCCTTTGATAACCATAATCACATTCGAAATAGTCTTCTCTTTTCTCTTGAGTAAATTCACTTTTTTGAAAAATTTTTTATCAACATCGCCAAGCACATTGATTTACAAAGGAAAGATTCAACAAAACGAACTCTTAAAAAACAGAATTTCACCCGAAGAATTATTAAGCGAATTGCGTTTAAAAAACATCAGCGACCCTGCACAAGTTGAATATGCTATCCTTGAACAAAATGGAATGTTGAGTGTATTCCCTAAATCCGAGTATCAACAAGTAACACTCAAACAACTTGGAATTCAAGAAACAGATGTCGGAATAACTCATATAATCATATCACAAGGAATGTGGAACGAATATAATCTCAAGCTTTTAAACAAAAGCAAGGACGAATTCAAAAAATACATCCGCAAGAAAAAGATTTCGCAAAAGCAAATATTCTTACTCACCATTGATGACAACAACAAAAAAACTATTATAATAAAGGAAGAACACAAATGAGAGGATTAATTATAGCAATTATTCTTTTCTGGGTCTTATTGATAGTAATCACATCAAACTATTACTTTGTCAATAAATCAGTTAATAACATTAAAGACATAGCAGAAGCATTGCTCCCTCTCCCTTGCGTGGAAAATGAAGCAATACTTGTACAATTAGAAGAAAATTGGCAGAATATTAGCCTTTGGCTGAGTTTATCCGTAAGCTATAACAAGATAGAAGAACTTACAAATAGAATAACCGTCATTCAATCAGCCAATAAAATTAATAATATTGAACAATTTGATATTAACGTAAAGCTCTTGATCAATTCCATACAAGAAATAGGCAGACTTGAAGCCTTTTCAATAAAAAATATTCTATAAAAATAACTCGCCAAAGCGAGTTATTTTTTGATGTTTTCCGTTTCTTCCTTTGAAAGCAAAATCAATGTCACAATCGGCAAGAACACCATTCCGAATATCCCAAAAAGTTCATATCCAATATATATGGTTATCAATGTAAGAATTGGATGAACGCCAAGGCTTTTCCCTACAATTTTAGGCTCTATTATTTGTCGAACAATCGTCATAGCAACAAACATAATTAGAATGCCAATCCCAAGAAAATAGTTCTTCATTAACAGTAGAACTATTCCCCATGGAGCAAGAATAGCACCTGCACCCAAAACCGGTAGGAAGTCTATAAAAGAAATCAACAGTGATAGCACAAAAGCATAATCAACCCCAAGTATTCCAAATCCCACTATCAATTCAAAAAAAGTTATAACGAACAAGACACAGTAAGCTTTAACATATTTTTTTAATCCAATAGAAAGCTTGTTTTTAAACCTTCTCAAATATTCTATCACATTTTTGGGTAAGATTTTTTTGATGTTTTTATTTACAATATCTATATCAACCGCAAAATAAAAGCAGGATACTACCGTTATCAAACTAACAAGCAAAATGTTTGGCAAAGCCACAACTATTGCACTTGCAACATCTGGAACAGCGGATCCGAGTCGTTCAAGCAAGGATTTCCACACATTATTAATCAAAGCATTTATGTTACCAGTAATGCTTTCTGAAAATCCTGTATTTTGCAACTGATTCAATATAGGAAGCTTTTCACCAAGCGTATTAAAAAAATCAAAGATATTCTCAAAATATTCGGCTATTTTATCGCTGTTTTCAGTTAGATAACCGACCAAATTTTGCATCTCATACAGTATCCTGTTTCCTATTAGAAATATTAAGGAAAGCATTAAAAGTAAAATAAGAAAAACAAGAAAAAACGAGCATATTTTTCGAGATATTTTTGTTTTGGCGCTCAATTTATCAGCAATTGGATATACAAGATAAGCTATTCCCCACGAAATCAAAAAAGGCACAGTATATGAAAATAGATATTTAAAAAATACCAATATAATTAACGCAAAAATTCCAAAGCAAAAGAGCTTCGCCGCAAGTCCTTTGTAATCAGTTTTTTCCATAAATTCTCCTTTGTTTTTTACTATTATACTCATATTTCATTCGATTTTTTCAATTCTGCGTATAATTTTATTGATAAAACGGAAAATAATATCAAGAAAAATTTACTTGGAGTAATTATGAAAAATCAGATATTAAAACTAAACTCTAAAATAACGTGCGCTGCATCCGTTGTTGGTCACAAGGAACACGAAGGACCCATTGGTGATTGCTTTGATTTGTATGACAAAACTGACAAGTTCGCGCAAAGCACTTGGGAAAAGGCAGAAAGCGAGATGCAAAAGCAAGCACTGACACTTGCACTTTCAAAATCAAATTTACATCAAGATAATATTGATGCAATATTTGCCGGCGACCTTTTAAATCAATGCATCGGCTCGTCATATGGATTGCTTGATTTTGATATTCCCTATTTTGGACTTTATGGGGCTTGTTCCACCGCAGTTGAGGGGTTGATCCTTTCTTCGATTGGTATCGAGGGAGGATTATTCCAAAAATGCGCCACAGTTGTTTCGTCACATTTCTGTTCTGCCGAACAGCAGTATCGAACTCCACTTGAATACGGAGGACAGCGATCACCAACTGCTCAATGGACGGTTACGGGCTCTGGCGCTTTTATTATTGGCACCAACGATGATTACGGCGTTAAAATAAGCGAAGCTATGCCGGGCATTGTAATTGATAAAGGCATAAACGATGCCACAAATATGGGAGCCGCTATGGCTCCCGCGGCATTAGACACACTCGTCAGATATTTTCAGCAATCCGACACCACTCCACAAAATTACGATGCGATTTTCACAGGAGATTTGGGGCTTGAGGGCAGCAAAATCTTGAAAGAATTAATGTTTGTTGAAGGATATAATTTAAAAGAAAATTATTACGATTGCGGAAACATCATATTTGATAGAGAAACGCAAGACGTTCATTCGGGCGGTTCGGGATGTGGATGTTCGGCAGTGGTTTTGGCTTCATATATTTTGCCCAAGCTTAAATCGGGCGAATTAAAAAATGCCCTGTTGATTGGCACGGGGGCGCTGATGAGTCCATCAAGCTTGAAGCAAGGATTATCTATTCCCGCTATTGGTCATCTTATCAAGCTTGAGAAAGGAAAGGAATAAATATGGATATTACAAAATATATATGGTCATTTGTAGCAGGTGGATTTCTCTGCTTGATAGCGCAACTGTTGATTGACAAAACGTGCTTGACTCCTGCACGAATTTTGGTTGCTTACGTGGTAATAGGTGTATTTCTCGGTGCAATAGGAATTTATAAGCCATTTGCTGAATTTGTTGGTGCGGGAGCTACTGTTCCCTTGACAGGATTCGGCTACACGATTTCAAAGGGTATACGCGAAGCAGTTGATGAAAAAGGACTCCTCGGTGCACTAACAGGGGGCCTAAAAGCCGCCGCAGGAGGCACATCCGCCGCCCTCTGCTTCGGCTACATCGCCGCCATTTTTGCTAAAAGTCGAGGGAAAAAGTAATATATAGAAAAGGAGCGCGTGAGCGCTCCTTTGAATCATTATATTATTTTTTATAATCCCAACCCGCATGACAATTAGATTTGTTCCAAGATAAATTCCACACATCAAGCTGCGATTTTACTTCGCAGTAAATTGTTAATTTATCGCAATATCAAATGATTATTTCACGTTTTTAACTTTTTTAAGCACTTCAATTGCGCTATCAAGGTAATTTACGTCCATCTTTTCAATTTGACCTGCGTCAACAAGGGAAGCAAGAGTCGGGTCGATTGGCATTTTCGCAAGAAGCGGATAACCGTATTTAGTTGCGATTTCTTCGATATGGCTTTCACCGAAAATTTTGATTTCCTTGCCACAGTCGGGACATTTTACAAAGCTCATATTTTCAACAAGTCCAACAACGTCAACCTGCATCATCTTCGCCATATTAGCCGCCTTTTCAACTATCATTGAAACAAGCTCCTGTGGAGATGAAACAATTACAATTCCGTCAAGCGGAATGCTTTGGAAAACTGTGAGGGGTACATCACCTGTTCCGGGGGGACAGTCAACAAAGAGATAGTCAAGATCGCCCCAAACTGTGCCACTCCAAAACTGCTTTACTGTTCCCGCAATAACAGGACCACGCCAAACAACAGGAGCTGTTGCATCGGGCAAAAGGAGATTTACACTCATTATTTTAATTCCTGTTTCAGTTTCGGGTGGGAACATTCCATCGTCGTTTCCTTCAACACCTGCGCTTACACCAAACGCCTTGGGAATTGAAGGACCTGTGATATCGGCATCAAGGATACCAACCTTATACCCTGCTCTTTGCATCAAAGTTGCAAGGGTTGAGGTTACCATTGATTTACCAACGCCACCCTTTCCACTAACAACACCTATAACATGCTTTATCTTTGATTTTGCATTAATCGGCTCTAAAAAATCTTGCTTTGATTTAGTTGAGCAGCTATGTGAACAGCTACTGCAATTATGTGTGCATTCTGACATATATTTTTACTTCCTTTCGAAAAGATAATTAACAGCTTTTTACAACCTCATTATTATACATCACAAAACTAAAAATGTCAAGTTTGCGAAAATATTATTTTATTTTTTCTCAAAATCTATTGCAAAATTCTTCAAAAAAAGTTATACTATAAGATAGTAAAAATTTAAAATACATTTTTGGAGGTTCTTCAATGAACAAAACTCTTAACAAACTTACAAATTTTGAAGGAGTAAAGGGTCCCGTTCTTACAATCGTTATGGACGGTGTTGGTCTTGCTCCCGACACAATTTCAAACGCAGTTGCAGGAGCTTATACTCCCACACTCGATATGCTTATGGCAAAATATCCCATGGTTTCTCTTAAAGCTCACGGTACAGCAGTTGGTCTTCCCTCTGATGATGACATGGGTAACTCTGAGGTTGGACACAATGCTCTTGGTTCAGGTCAGGTTTTTGCACAGGGTGCAAAGCTTGTCTCTAACTCCATTGAGAGCAAAAAGATGTTCACATCTGATACATGGGGTGAGCTCGTTTCTAACGTAAAGACAAACGGCTCTACACTTCACTTCATCGGTCTTTTCTCCGATGGTAACGTTCACTCACACATCGACCACCTTAAAGCTATGCTCGAACAAGCTAAAGTTGAGGGGGTTGCAAAAGTAAGAATCCATATTCTTATCGACGGTCGTGACGTTGGTGAAACAAGTGCTCTCGACTACATTCTTCCCTTCGAAGATTTCCTTGCTTCACTCAATGGTGACGGATTTGACGCACGCATTGCAAGTGGTGGCGGAAGAATGAAGATTACAATGGACAGATACGAAGCTAACTGGGCAATGGTTGACCTTGGTTGGAAGACTCACGTGCTTGGTGAAGGCAGACAGTTCTGCTGCGCTGCCAAGGCAGTTCAGACTTATCGTGATGAATACAAGGTTATCGACCAGGATCTTCCTCCCTTCGTTATTGCAGAAAACGGCGAGCCCGTTGGTACAATCAACGATGGCGACAGCGTTATCTTCTATAACTTCCGTGGCGACCGTTCAATTGAAATTTCAAAGGCATTTGAAGGTGGCGCAGACTTCGACAAGTTCGACAGAGTTCGTGTGCCAAGTGTAGTTTACGCAGGTATGCTTGAATACGATGGCGACCTTCACATTCCTTCAAAATATCTTGTAAATCCCCCCGAAATTACTAATACTCTCGGTGAGTACCTCACAGATGCAAATGTTAGCCAGCTTGCAATCTCCGAAACACAGAAATACGGTCACGTAACATACTTCTGGAACGGAAACAAGTCAGGTAAATTCTCTGAAGAGCTTGAAACTTATATCGAAGTTCCCTCCGACGTTGTTCCTTTCGAACAAAGACCTTGGATGAAGTGCGCAGAAATCACTGACAAGCTCATCGAATGTCTTGAAAGCGGAAAATACGCATATCTTCGTGTTAACTTCCCCAACGGCGATATGGTTGGTCACACAGGTAATCTTGCAGCAACTCGTTGCTCAATGGAAGCTCTCGACCTTCAGCTCAAGCGCATCATCGACGTTGTTGACAAGCTCCACGGCGTTGCAGTAATCACTGCAGACCACGGAAATGCTGACGAAATGTATGAAATGGACAAGAAAACAAAACAGCCCAAGCCCGAAAAGGACGGCTCTTTCAAGTCCAAAACAAGCCACACACTCAATCCTGTTCCCTGCATCATCTATGATAATTTCTATTCTGAAAATTACACAGTAAAGGCAGATAACGGTCAGTTCGGTCTTGCAAACGTTGCCGCAACTATGGTTAACCTCCTCGGCTACGAAGCTCCCGATATGTGGAATGAGTCAATTATTGAGATTAAATAATCAAGTAGAAAAAAATAAAACCCAACGGAAAAATTCCGTTGGGTTTGTTTTTATTTAAGTACAAGTTTTCTCAAGCAATTCAAGAACTTTTTCGAAATTTTTAGGAAGTGGTGAGGTAAAAGTCATCACTTCTTTTGTTCTTGGGTGGGTAAGGTGCAATTCCTTGGCGTGAAGACATTGACCATCGATATAAGCTTTATGCACTGTACCGAAGCGAGTTTTATTACCACCATATACTTCATCTCCCAAAAGAGGGTGTCCAAGATAAGACATATGCACTCTAATTTGGTGAGTTCTGCCCGTTTCAAGAACGCACTGAACGTAGTCAAAGCCGTTAAAGCGCTTTATCACTCTATAATGAGTTATAGCTTCACGGGATGTATAATCGTCATTTTTAATGACAGCCATTTTCTTTCTATCAACGGGATGACGGCCAATCGGTTCATTTACAGTACCCGAAAGTTCTTTAAGATTGCCAACTACTATTGCATGATAAACTCTGCTGACAAAATGAGATTTCAGCTGCTCAGAAAGAAAAATATGAGCATCGTCATTTTTGGCAACAACCAAAAGTCCGCTTGTATCCTTATCAATTCGGTGCACAATTCCGGGACGAGCGACACCGCCTACTCCCGAAAGAGAGTCACCGCAATGATAGAGCAAAGCGTTAACTAAAGTTCCGTCCGGATTACCCGCGGCAGGATGAACCACCATTCCCGATTTCTTATTTACAACAATAATATCATTATCCTCGTAAACAATATCAATGGGGATATTTTGTGGCTCGACCTCGCACTCCTTTACATCGGGGTGAAACACCTCAATCACATCATTTTCTCTTACCTTATAATTTTTGGCAATGGTCTTTGAATTGACAAGCACAGCACCATCTTCAATAAGTTTAGCGCCGGCGCTTCGAGAAATCTTCTCCCTCTCTGCAACAACCGTATCAATTCGCTGACCAATATCCTCAATTGTCAGAGTTATTATAGTTTTCTGCATTTTCTTCTTCTGAAGCAGCAATCTTTGCCGCCTTTTCTTTTTTCATCTCTTTTACTTCTTCAAGAATTATCGCAAGTGCAAAAAGTCCAACGCCTACACAAACAAATGAATCGGCAACGTTGAAAATTGCAAAATTTATAAGACGGAAATCAAGCATATCAATTACGTATTTGAGAATACAACGGTCGATCATATTACCAATACCGCCACCAACAATAAAAGAAAGTGCAACACAAAGAAGCTTATCTCCCTTTCTATTAAACCAAAGATAAATAGAAAGACCTATGATTGCAACGGTTGAAATGCTCATAAATATCCAGCGCTCATCGGGTTCATTGAACATACTGAACGCAGCACCCGTATTTTGAACGTAAGTAAAATGAAAAACTCCCTCTATAAGTGGAAAAGTTTCATGAAGTCCTAGATTTATAACTGTAAGCCATTTTGAAAGCTGGTCTAAAAAAATTACACCTGCTATTATCATAAGCCATACAAGCATTATTATCTCCAATCTGCTTTTTGCGTGACGGAGGTTATCCGCCACGCACAAGCTTTAAAATTATTCAAGAATTTTTCTACATCTTTCGCAGATGAATCCGTCCTCATCGTGAACACCCTCTGTTGAGTAAGTCCAGCAACGGTCACACTTGTGTCCGTCCGCCTTCTCAACAAGAACTGCAATTCCGCTTTCAGTTTCAGAGAATGCGCCTTCAGGTGCGTTTTCAGAAGTTACAGATGCCTGTGAAACGATAAATACAGTTGCAAGGTCATTCTTAAAGCTATCAAGAAGTGCCTTGTGTTCATCGTTATTTGTGTAGATAGTTACCTTTGCATCAAGTGATTTACCAATAAGCTTTGATGCACGTGCAAGTTCAAGTGCCTTCATAACGTCATCACGAAGTGTGAAGAGCTTATTCCAATGCTCACTTACATCACCGAAGTTCATTTCTTCACTGTATTCGGGCATAAGGTTGAGGAATACACTTTCCTTATTTTCGTCCTTGCTGTGAGGCATTGCCTGCCAAATTTCCTCTGCTGTGAAGGAAAGCATGGGAGCGATAAGACGAGTCATACCTGAAATAATGAGGTACATAGCAGTCTGTGCGCTTCTTCTTGCCTTACTATCACTCTTTTCAACGTAAACTCTATCCTTTGTGATGTCGATGTAGAGTTTAGAGAGGTCATTTGTGCAGAAGTTATTTACGCTGTGGTAAACTGTATGGAATTCAAATGTATCATAACCCTGACGGATTACCTTTGCAAGATTATTAAGACGGCTAAGCGCCCACTTATCAATCTCATAAAGCTCCTCAATTGCAACCATATCTGTATCGGGATTGAAATCGTTAAGGTTTGCAAGGATGATACGGCTTGTATTTCTAATCTTTCTATATGTTTCAGAAAGCTGTTTGAAGATGTTATCGGAAACGCGAACGTCAACACGGTAGTCACTAGAAGCAACCCACAAACGAACAAGGTCTGCGCCGTATTTCTTAATCATTTCTTCAGGAGCAATGGAGTTACCAAGGGATTTGTGCATCGCCTTGCCCTCACCGTCAACTACCCAACCGTGAGTAAGGACAGTTTTGAAGGGTGCGCCGCTTCCAACTGCACCAACTGCTGTAAGAAGTGATGACTGGAACCAACCTCTGTACTGGTCAGCACCCTCAAGATATACGTCTGCAGCTTCGCCCACCTCGCGATAGAGGTCGGGTGAGCAGAAATGTGATGAACCGGAGTCAAACCAACCGTCAAGAGTGTTGTGCTCTTTGCTGAAGTGTACACCACCACAATGAGGACATACGAAACCTTCAGGAAGAAGCTCACTTGCTTCCTTATCAAACCAAGCATTTGAACCTTCGTTACCGAAAATTTCAGATACTCTCTTAATTGTTTCATCTGTGCAAACGGGCTTACCGCAATCTTCACAGTAGAATACGGGAATGGGAAGACCCCAATGACGCTGACGAGAGATACACCAGTCGGCTCTTTCTCTAATCATCTGCTCCATTCTGTCGCCACCCCACTCGGGAAGCCACTGAACGCCCTGACACGCCTTAACTGCCTCATCCTTGAATGCGTCAACCGAGCAGAACCACTGAGGTGTTGCACGGAAGATGATGGGATTCTTACATCTCCAGCAGTGAGGATATTCGTGTTCGAATTCCTTGGATGCAAAGAGTGCGCCCGTTTCTGTCATATCAGCAAGAATTGCCTTGTTGGATTCTTCATAGTAAAGTCCTGCGAACTTGCCTGCGTCCTTTGTCTGATAACCGCGGTCATCAACGGGAACGATAATTTCAATGCCATATCTCTGGCAAGTCTGATAGTCATCAGCACCGAAACCGGGAGCTGTATGAACGCAACCTGTACCGCTATCCATTGTAACATAGTCAGCTGTGCAAACAAGACTTTCTCTGTCAAGGAAAGGATGCTGTGCCTTCATATATTCGAATTCTCTACCGGGCATCTTTGCAAGTACTTCGTAGTTTTCGAGCTTACCTTCTTCCATTGTCTTGGGAAGAAGTGCTTCAGCAACGATATAGCACTCGCCGTTTTCAGCTTTAGCAACAACGTAATCCTCATCGGGATTAAGAGCAATCGCCAAGTTGCCGGGGAGAGTCCAAGTTGTAGTTGTCCAAATGATAAAGTATGTGTTATTCTTATCGCAGATGCCATCAAGCTTGCCCTTATCATCATTTACGCGGAATTTAACGTAAATGGAAGTACACTTGTCGGTTTTATATTCGATTTCTGCCTCTGCAAGAGCAGTTTCGTCCTTAGGACACCAATAAACAGGCTTAAGACCCTTGTAGATATATCCCTTCTTGAACATTTCGCCGAAAACAAGAACTTCTCTTGCTTCAAACTCGGGGCTCATTGTAAGATAGGGACGCTCCCAATCCGCAACAACACCGAGTCTCTTGAACTGACCCATCTGAATGTCAACGTAATCCTGCGCGAATGCGTGACACTGACGACGGAAATCAGAGATACTCATATTCTTTCTGTCAAGCTTATTCTTTTTAATAATAGCGGATTCAATGGGCATACCGTGGTTATCCCAACCGGGAGTAAAGGGCACGAGGTATCCTTCCATAACCTTTGATTTGTTGATGAAATCCTTAAGAATTTTGTTTAATGAAGTACCCATGTGGATATTTCCGTTTGAGAATGGAGGGCCATCGTGAACTACGAAAGTAGGTCTGCCTTGAGCATTCTCCTGCATCTTGCCATAAAGGTCGATGCTGTTCCAATAATCGAGCATAAGAGGTTCTCTTGTGGGAAGATTTGCTCTCATCTCAAATTTTGTGCTGGGAAGATTTAAAGAACTTGTGTAATCCTTTGCCATAATATATCTCCTTAATTTTGTTATCTAAATAAAAAACGCCCCAATGGTCAAAAGACCATTGAGACGGAATTACCGTGGTACCACTCAATTTGCGCTTTATAAAAATATCAAAAGCGCCACTCTAAACCCTTTAACGCAGGGATACGGACTATCTAAAGTTATATTCAATAGTCGGCTCAAAAGTGATTTGTGCTTCTCTACTCGCTATGCGCTTTCACCACCCGCGCACTCTCTACAAGCCTTTCAAAAAACACCGTCTTTATCATAGCCACATATATTACCAATATAAATATTAGCACAAAAATTCTACTTTGTCAATATATATTATATATATTTATCTGCAAAAAGGCGCAATCTGCCCTTTTTAGTGGATTGAGAGAGGTCGCGGACGATGAATTTTCCATATCCGCGTGCTGAAATTATATCGTTCTTATCAACTCTGCTATCGGATTTTGACGCGATTTCATAATTGAATTCCACAAATCCGCCCTTGATAAGATTTTGCGCTTTTTCACGGGAAAGATTAAAAAGTGCACCCACCACGCAATCGAGTCGCTCGCTTGCAACTGTATCGGTAAAGCTTTGGTATTTCTGCATTGACTCCATATTTTTGTCAACCGAAATCTTCTCAACCTTAACCTTATCATTCCCGATTGAAGTCAGCTCATAAAGAAGAAAGTCAACCACCTCAGCCGAGCAGAAAACGATAGCGCTACCATTATCAATAACGCAAATATCACCCAGCTTTTCTCTCTCAATTCCAAGAGACAGGATGCTTCCGAGATAATCCCTATGAGTGAGATTTCTAAATCCGCTTCCGCTTATTTTAAGAGGAACAATAGCTTCATCAAGATCTTCTTCAATCATATCAAAAATATTCACTTCGTCGGCAGAAAGCGAGATATATTCGGGCAAAAGAAAGATTTGCTTTCTCTGGGCTGCAAAATAGCCACCAAAAAAGCAAATCATATCTTTATTCCCTTTTGCCTCAAAATACTTCTCTGCCTTATAGCTTTCACTTGGCGTCATAAACGAGGAATGACAAACTATACCACCCCTTGCTTTTTTTATGAGATCGTCAAGCCTTGCGTAAAAGAGCTTTTGCTCTTTATTATCAAAGGCGAAAGAATTATTCATAGGAATTATTCTTCGTCGTAGCTTTCTTCTTCAGCTGTTTCTTCAAGCTCGTCTTCAGGCTCTTCATCAGCTGTATCCTCAAGGTCAGCCACGCCAACGTTTCTAGGAGCAAATACAAGAGTTGTCTTTGTTACACTCTTCATATCTCCACCAAGAACGTGAATAGCGCCCAAAAGGAAGTCAATAAGACGAATAGCGCTCATTCTATCGAGAGCTTCGATATTAAGAACTACTGTGCTACCTGCTGCAAGATAGTCTGCGATAACAGAACCGTCCTTGTTGCTCTTAGGTCTAACAACCTTAAGAGAAACAGGTGCAGCGCCGCCAACCTTCAAACCGTTTTTGCCGTCTTCACCGTATGTAGTTACATCGTCGTCATTCTCGTCATAAATATCATCTTCAGGATAATACTTATCGTAATCGTTATTGTCTTTTTTTCCGAACAAGGATGCAAAATTTTTCATTTTCTTCAATCCAACTTTCTTTTTATTTTAATTTTTTATAAACATTTTTCTACCAATTCTGACCATGGTGGCTCCAGCTTGTGCAGCGGGCACAAAACTATCACTCATTCCCATGGACAATATTAGTCCATATACATTATGCCCTTTTTTTTGCCAAATGTCAAGCACTAATTGATAAGTTTCGCAAAAATATTTCAAATATTCGCAATTTTTTTCACATTTTTTGCCCATCGTCATAAATCCACGCACTTTTATAGCATTAAAACACGAAATTTCATCCAAAAATGCATCAAGATTTTGGGGCAGCACCCCACCTTTGCTTTCTTCGCTTGCTGAATTTATCTCAACAAGAACGTCCATAACAATTCCCTTTTTTCGCGCCTGCCTATCAATTTCCCGTGCAAGCTCCACTCTATCAAGTGAGCAAATCATGTCGACCTTGTCAATAATGTACTTTACCTTATTGGTTTGTAAAGAGCCAATAAAGTGAATTGGAATATTCAATTCTTTAAGTCTTTCATAACGCTCAAGAAATTGTTGAACTCTGTTTTCACCAATTGCTTTTATTCGATGATTTTTAACGAGATATTCTATCTCATCTATTTCTGCACTTTTTATTGCAACCGTTACATCAGGAAGCTTTTCGCACGAAGTGGAAAGCTTTTGTATAACGTCATCATAGTTCATATCAATATAAGAATAATCCATAAAGCACCTACTTACTAAGTATCTTTCCGTCATACACACCATCCGGCTCAAGTATGATAAGGTCATTGATATTGAGATATTCTTTATAGTTTTCTTTGCTCTTATCAAGCTCTGAGGCAATATAATATCCATTGCCCTCGGCTATAATTTCTACTCTTCGGAAATAAGCAACACTCCCTTGAATTATATAGACACCTGTTTTTTCCTCTCCGCTTTCCTCATCAACTAAAGTCAGCAAGGCTTCTTTAGGTACTCTATAACCGGAAATTGATGAAATATCAAGTCTAAAGCTTTGATAACGTGTATAATCAAATCCATCGGGCATTGTAGCGCAAGAAAATACAAGCATGCATTCTCCGCCTTGGCTTTCTCCTATCTCCTCAAGAGTCACCTTTAATTCTCTTTCCTTTACATCAAATAGTGTGATTGAATACTGTCTGCCAACTTCCAAGGCAGAAGCAATCGCATCATCGCAAAACGAAGCCAACTTCCAAGTGCTTTCATAAACAAATTTGCAAGTATATGCACTGTTGATTATTGGGTTATGTTTAGTCTGATCTAAAAGAGATTTTAAAGAAGCAACAGTAAGCGAGGAAAGATTTTCATAAGTAAGTGAATTCTCATATCCGTCACAAGAATGATAGAAATATCCTCCCTTATCGGCAAAAATATATTCTTTTTCACCCTTGAATGAATTATAAAGAACATCAAGCTCTGCCTTTAATGATTCTATATCAGCATTGAAGTTCTTAATTTCTCCGCGATAAATTTTCATTTTATTGAGAGCTATAGCAAGTTCTTTTTCAATTGCCTTGACTTTATAATTTTCATTGTTTGAAATTGCAAGCATACGAGCAGTATAAAGTCGGTCAATTTCATCATTTTGTCTTTCAATATCGGCAATTGAAGTCAGTCCTTTTACGTTGCTGCGTTCAAGAATATCAATTTTTTCTTTAATTTCTTCAATTTTAGAATTAATGTCATCGCCTGAATACTGTGAATAAATAGCGGCAACGACAGAATCGGTCGAAACTCTCTCACCATTTGCAAAATACGGACGCATATCACCTTGATATTTGGTGGAAATTGTTTCTTCGTTTCTAAAAATCACACCTTCAAGCATAACTGAACTTCTTTGTTCAACAAGTCCGGCTGCAGTCGTTGGGAGACTTTCTGCAAGACCGAAGAAAACATGATATCCCGTATAAATAATAAGCAAGGAGATAGCTATGGTCAAAATTTTCCACATAAGACTAAAACGAGATTTTTTGATTTTTTTCTCTTTCGATGGTGCTTTTTTATTATTGTCTTCCATAAATACCTCCTCTTTTAATTTCTATAAATTTTCTTTAATAATCTGTTCAGCTTCATTTGCTATACTCAAAAGATTTTTCTCATCGGCAATGAGCCAATTTACATCCCCGTGGGACGAAAACCACGTAATTTGTCTTTTGGCATAACGTCTTGTTGCCATTTTCAAATCTTCAATAGCGTTTTCAAGAGATTTTTCACCTCTAAAATAAGAAAGAAGCTCTTTATATCCAATAGCTTGGGCTGCAGTTGTGTTCTTTTCAAAAACTCCGTTTTCAAGTAAAGTACGTGTTTCCTCAAGAAGTCCTGCTTCCATCATTTTATCAACACGCAAATTGATTCTATCATATAAAATCTCGCGATTTTCATATTTTATGCCGATTTGTATCGCACGATATTCACTTTCAAAGCTCTTGCTTTCTCTGTCAAGCTCGCTTTTTGTTCTACCACTTGTTTTATATATTTCAAGCGCACGAATAACACGTTTTACATTATTGGGGTGAATTTCATCAGCAGAAACGGGGTCGATTTCACGCAACCTATCGTGGAGTGCCTCATTTCCAAATTCTTTAGCATAGTTCTCCATCTCGCGTCTGTAGTTCTCGTCAATCTCGGTTTCTTCAAACTGCGCACCTGACAAAAATCTATCAAGATAAAGTCCCGTACCGCCGCAGAAAATGGGCATTTTTCCACGCGAGAGAATATCCTCAACAACCTTTTCTGCAAGTGGAATGTAATCCGCACAGGAAAAGCTCTCAGTGGGAGCTGCAAAATCAAAAAGATGGTGTACAACCGCCGCCTGCTCGCTCTCATCGGGCTTTGCTGTGCCGATATTCATTTCTTTATAAATCTGCATCGAATCGCAGCAGATTATCTCACCATCGAATCTCTTAGCAATCTCAATAGCAAGTGCGCTTTTACCGGACGCAGTAGATCCAACAACTGCAATCACCGTCTTTTTCATAGCTTCTCCCTTCAATAGTTTTATAACTTAAATATTATATCATAAATAATATCTAATTTCAATAGGTATTATAAAATTCAAATTTTGATTTGTCGAGTAGTTAGTTTTATTTTGGGGCGCCTGTTAAAATGCCGAGAAAATCCTTATGTGTTGTATATAATTATGGGCAATTTGCGTTTTTGCGAAGCAAAATGGAATCGTAAGACGACAAGCAATTTGCTAGGCGCGCCAATCATACTTTAGATAATTCCATCATAATATGCGCGGCGTATTTGCGCAAAATCTTGCCGCGAAGCTCTTTTAAAAAGCTTTTTTTGATACTTTTTTCTCGAAAAAAGTATCATTCCTTTCTAACTAACTTCTTACCGACAAATCCAAATTTATAGCAGACTAACTTTCCTTCCAAAACTCTTTAACCTGCCCTGCCAATTCCTGTGCGGAGTGGGCATATTTTGCGTGCGACCAATGAAGTGGGAACATCATTTTATATTGCTCGGTTGCGTATCTATCGTCGAGCAAAACAACAACTCCACGGTCGGTTTCGGTGCGAATTACTCTGCCCGCAGCCTGAAGCACTCGGTTCATTCCGGGGTAGGTATAGGCGTAATCGTAACCACCCTCACGGGTATTATCAAAATACTCCTTCATAATGTTTCGCTCGTTCGAAATTCCTGGCAAGCCCACACCGACAACTACAGTACCTATAAGGCGCGAGCCGGGAAGGTCAACACCCTCTGAAAAGCTACCGCCAAGCACACAAAATCCAAGTCGCAGAACACCTGTATCGTCTTTGAAATTCGCCAAAAATTCCTCTTTTTGAGCGTAATTCATATTCGTGCTCTGTGCAAAAACCGTAACCTTGGGATATTTCTTTTCAAACTCTTTTTGCACCTCGGTCATATACTTATACGAGGGGAAGAAAACAAGATAATTCCCCGCCCTGCCACTAACTGTTGCGGCAATGCAAGAGGCAATTTTCTTATATGAGGATTCCCTCTCCTCAAACCTTGTATTTATACTATCAACGCAGAAAAGACCGAGATTTTTCTGCTTAAATGGTGACGGCAACTGCAATTTTAAGCTGCTCTTATCACCACCCAAAATATCCGAAAAATAGTCAATCGGCTCAAGAGTTGCCGAGAACATTACACTTGAAACTGCTCTGTTATGACAAAGCGCCAACTGATGCGATGGGTCAAGACACGCAAGTCGCACCTTAACGTCGCCTGCAAAGACCTCAATGAAGAACATATAATGCTCGTCATAAAGCTCGGATATTTTCTTGTATTTCATAATGTCGGCATAGAGCCGTTTTACATCGTTTAAACTGGGTGAAAGTCGATTTTTTCTAATCCACGCGCCCATAACAGCGCTTAATTTTTCAATTCTTTTTTCTATTTCATCATAGGAATTTTTGCTTATATAATAACCCTGCTCCTCGCCCTTTTCGTTTTTAAACATATTGTCACGGCAGAGCTTTTTTGACTCCTCAAGCAAGTGCAAGAATCCGTCAAGTTCATTCAAAAATTCACTATCGTGTGGGGGCACAAGTGATGCTACCGCTTCAAGCGCGTTTCGAGAGAGTGATGCAGAATACATATCAATAGCTCGGTCGGGAAGATTGTGTGCCTCGTCAACCAAGAATACATATTTTCCATTCTCTCCCCCCACACCAAAATACCTTTGGAAATATATTATTGGGTCAAAAATGTAATTGTAATCACATATTATAACATCGCACAAAAGCGACAAATCAAGACTTAATTCATAGGGGCAAACCCTGTACTTCTTAGCTACTACGTCGATAAGTGAAAGCGTATATCCACTATAATTTTCAACTAATTCTCTAATTGCATCATTCACGCGGTCATAATATCCACGCGCAAATTCGCAATCAAAGGAATTGCAGAAATTACCCGCACTCTGTCCACTTAAAATCTTTTTTTGACAAAGACAAACGCTATCTTTTGCACTAATTACAATGGATTTGAGCTTTGCGCCGGCAGAGTGGAGCTTTTTCATAGCTCCCCACGCTTCACGACGTGTTGATGCTTTGGCAGTAAGGTAGAATATCTTATCCACCTTGCCTTCACTCAACGCACGTACTGCAGGATAAAGTGACGACATCGTTTTTCCAATACCCGTGGGCGCTTGGGCAAAAACGTTCTTTCCTTTGGCGATTCCACGATAAATTGCCTTTATCATCTGCTCTTGCCCACCCCTTATTTCATTATATGGGAACGGCACTTTTTTTGCCTTAGGAAGTATTTCGTTTTTTCTTTCGAGCATCAATTTTCCAAAGAAATCTGCACGCTCAAGAAGTCTTAAATATTCTTTTCTCAATGCCTCACCGGTGAAGCTATCTTCAATAATTTTTATCTTTTTGCTGTCTTTAAAGCAAAGAATTATTCTCGTATTCACACGAGGAAGCGAGTGTTTTGATGCGTAAAAATATGCGTTTGCCTTTAAAAGCGCAATATCGTAGTTGCTTGGAAAGGGATTTTCGTCAATAAATCTTCTCTCGATAAATCTATCAACATAGCCCATATCGCCATCTTTATATGCACGGTCAACCACCGTGCTAACAGTATAATAACTGCCATTTATTTGTGTTGTGTTATGAACGTTATAAAGCAATCTTAATGGCTCATGAGCACGGTCATAATCGGGCAACTGAGAAAGGAATACATCAAAATTCTTGCTCTGCAAATTCATCTTTTTAGGCATGCGAGAATCAAGGTCTGAAGGTCGCGCTACCAGCGAGCAAAGCTCGTCCGCATTCATTTCAATACAGTATTCATTTTCATTAAAATTCATAGCACTCCCCCCTTAAACATTCTTAATTAATATATTTTATCATAATACATCGAAATCGTCAACCAATTTCCAATATTTTTGCACTATCATTTTTTCTTTATTTGTAGTAAAATATTAATGAGGAGGAAAATGAAATGGAATTGATAGTTATAAACGAGAACAAATTAAAAGTTATGATGAATAAGACTGATATGAAAACATACGGACTTGATGAAAATGAATTCCACTGCTCGATAACAAATACAAGAGCGATTCTCGATAAAATATTACATAATTCTCCAATCCGCACAGGGTTTGAAAATATATCAAATGACGATAAAATTCTAATTCAGCTCTATCCAGATAAAAACGGCGGTTGCGAGCTATACGTGACCAAAATAATGCTTGACGAGAGGGAGGATGAGCTTTTTATGCCGCGCGAAAACGAAGAAAGATACCTTCTGCCCAAATACACTGCGAAAAAGCAAGGGATGAAAATACCAATAGTATCTTATAAATTTGACAAACTTGAATATGCCTTAAAAGCAGCAAAGGAGATGATACAGCGAAATTATAACGGTGCAAGCTCGTTTTATCGAGATTATGAGGGTAAATATTTTCTTTTCGTCAATAATTCGAAGAATGAAACTTCAGAAAATCAAGTAACTATAGATTTTTTATCCGAATTTGGAGAACTTTGGAATTTAGAAAACAGCCAGATGCTTCTAACAGAGCATGGAACGTGTATTTTTAAAGAAAACGCGATTGAACAGTTGGTAGAATTTTGAGAGTAAATAAATTGGGATTTATTGGGGAGTTAGAAAAAGTTAGTTTGTGTTTGGAACGGGAGGCGAAACGCCTCCCCTACAATGTATAATATTGTCTATTCGTAGGGGAGGGGTCCCCCCTCCCGCAATTTAAATACAAACTATCTCCCCTATAAATCAAAATTTGAAAATAAAAACAAAAAAAAGAAAAAGCAAGCCAAAGGCTTGCTTTTTCTGGAGCTGCTAATCAGAATCGAACTGATGACCTCGTCATTACCAATGACGTGCTCTACCGACTGAGCCATAGCAGCATATTCACTTGACTTTGATATTATATCACAAGAAAGAACAAAAATCAAGTGCTTTTTATAATTTTATTTTGATTTTTTTGTTACCTTGTTTTTAATATTAGTTTTTTTATAATAATTGTTTACTTTTACTCGCTTTTTGTAATATTTTGTAATAGAAAACTGCAAGTATAAAACTTGCAGTTTTCTTTCGTTTATTTAACAATAACGTGCAAATGTGCCCCTCTTATTCCCTTTTGGCGTCTATGTGAATAGAATAATTCAGGATTACAACACGTACAATAAGGTGCTATATCAATGTTCTCTTTTGGCACTCCAATAGACGTTAGAATTTCAAAATTCATTCCTTTTAAGTTGGCATAAAGAGAACCATTTTCTTTTTCGACAACAAATTTATTTTTGTAGTTTTGTCCAAGTTTTATTTCAATTTGTTCAGCGAAATCGTTTCCAACTTCATAGCAACATTCATCTATGCAAGGCCCAATCGCAACATAAATGTTCTTCACTTTTGCACCAAGCGAGCAAAGTTTTAGCACCCCTTCTTCTGCAATTCTATCAGCCGTTCCCCGCCAACCTGCGTGCACTGCAGAAACAGCAATGATATTTCCAACATCATCTCTCACTTCAAGCAAAATCGGAACGCAATCTGCAGTTTTCACCCCCAAGGGCAAATTATCTTCTGTTGTGACATATCCATCACAAGAAAATTCGTGTTTTTTATAATATCCTGCGCCGACATCTGCTCCATTTACATTTTTAACAATATTCGAATGTATCTGCGGAACACTTATCACTTTTTTACCATCAATTCCAACTGCTTTGGCAAAAATAGATAGATTTTCAAAAACCACAGAGTCATCATCGCCTCTACCAAAGGCAAGATTCATTCCTTTTGTGTGTTCAAGCTCACTAATGCCACCAATTCTTGTTGAAAACGCGTGTTTTGATTTTAAAACGGTGCTTTTCAAAAGAAAAACACCGTTTCTATTTACAAGTTCAAACATATTAATGCTCCTCGTTACCCTTAACTGCAATCAACTGTTCAGCATAGGGCAAGGTCATAATCCAATCGCAAAGCTCGTGCCATTCATAAAGCTTGTGAGTTCTGCGAGCGTAGTACATATTAATGAGATTTTCGTAGTTCAGTGTAACTGTTCTCATCTGATTATAAGAGGTTGGAAGCATTTGTATCATATTAATCCACGCCTGCTTATTCTTCTTATCCTCACAGAATTTAACTCTCTCGCCCTCCATATAAGCAATTACAGCATCAAGCACAGCAAGACCGCCCTCATCCATAAGCTCGCAAGAAAAGTCCGCACGTTCAAATGTCTTATGGTGAATTTTGTGCATAGTTGAGCAAGAGTTTGCAACTGTACCAACCTTATATGTATCAAATTCCTTCCACCAATACAGCGGAGCAGTAATGTCAACGCTCACAAAAATCTGACGAAGAAACTTTCTGTGGTCATTCCCCGCCTTTGCAAGACGCATAGCAAGGTCAATATCATTAGGGCCAAGAACGTAATTTCCGTTTTCGTCATAGAAGCTATCGCTTCTTCCCCAGCTATTAAGCGGATTTCTTGCCCCACGGATAGCATTTTCTAAATTCATTACACTAACGCGTTCTATCTTAATCATATTAACCCTCCCAAAAAATTATTAATTTATTATAACATATTTAAATAAAATATTCAATATGGTATTGAAAAATTTAACAATTTGTGTTACAATGACTTAAATTGCACAAAATAACTCTATTTTGGAGGATTATCATGATAAATAACGAAAAAATTTGCTTTTCCGGAGTTCAGCCCTCAGGAAATTTGACCATTGGCAACTACCTTGGTGCTATTCAAAATTTCTCTCGCTACTCCGAAGAATATAAATGCTTTTACTGTGTAGTTGATAATCACGCTATCACAGTTCGTCAGGTTCCCGCCGAATTAAGACGCAGAACATATGAAACACTCGCTCTTTATATGGCTTGCGGACTTGACCCCGAGAAGAATACTCTTTATGTGCAGAGCCACGTGCCTTATCACACAGACCTTGCATGGATTCTCAACTGCTTTACAATGTACGGTGAGCTTTCTCGTATGACACAGTTTAAAGACAAGAGCGCGCGTCATGCCGACAACATCAACGCAGGTCTTTTCACATATCCCGCACTTATGGCTGCTGATATTCTTCTTTACCAGACCGACGTTGTTCCCGTTGGTATCGACCAAAAACAGCATCTTGAACTCGCTCGTGACATCGCGGCAAGATTTAACCAGATTTTCCCCGACACATTCACAATTCCTCAGCCCATGCTTTCAAAGTCCGGTGCAAAAATCAACTCACTTGCTGACCCAACAAAGAAAATGAGCAAATCCGATGAAAATGCGAATGCGGTAGTATATATTCTCGATGACAAGGATACAATAATTAGAAAGTTCAAGCGCGCAGTTACAGACAGCGATACAGTTATCCGCTATGCCGAGGGCAAGGACGGAATCAATAACCTTATGACCATCTACTCCTGCTTCACAGGTAAGACACTTGAGGAAATTGAGCGCGAATTTGACGGTCGTGGCTACGGCGAATTCAAACTCGCAGTCGGTGAAGCTTGCGCTGATAAGCTCGCTCCAATCCAAGCAAGATATAATGAGCTCATCTCCGACAAGGCATTCCTTGAAGCACAGATGAAAAAAGGCGCGGACGAAGCATCCTATTACGCAAGAAAAACATTATCCAAGGTTAAGAGAAAATTGGGCTTCGTGCAAATTTAATTAAATAGTACATAAACAAACCTCTTTGATACATAAATCAAAGAGGTTTTTTGTTTTGTTTTATTTTGCAATATTTTTAATAAGTTTATTAATGTCATATTTTTTATTTCATCCCGCACGCGCCTTATCAAACGCTTGGGGCGCAATAGACGTACCAAACGACAGAAAAATACACTCAAAACCAATGGCACGTGGTGGCGGATTTGCATTTTTTATTGCTTTTTCTATTATTTTGATAATCGCTCCAGTTAAAATAGATTTGAAACTACCGCTTGTTTTGGGTGGTACAACGATATTTCTCGTAGGATTTCTTGATGACACGATAAATCTTTCACCATTTATGAAATTATCTGGGCAGTTTTTGGCGTTAGCAGTATATCATTTTGCTTCAGAAATATTAAATTACAATATCTCAATTTTTCAAAGTATATTCGGTGCAATTTGGATTATATTTATCACAAATGCAACTAATCTAATTGATGGACTCGATGGACTTGCGGGTGGAATTTGTTCTTCGCAAGCACTTTGTCTTGCAGTTGTATCGCTAATTTGGAACAAATTTGATATTCTCTTTTGCTCCGTTTTAATTTTGGGAGCAACATTTGGCTTTTTGCCTCGCAACTTTCCAAAGGCGAAGATATTCATGGGAGATTGTGGAGCGCTTTTCCTCGGATTTGTGCTGTCGGTCTTATCTTCAAGAGTAGTTTTGGAAAGCGAAAGCATTTTATGTATAATAGCAATATTATTAGTCTTTCGCATTCCGATTTATGACACAAGCTTCAGCATCTTTCGGCGCCTGATAAAACGCAAAAATCCATTTAAGGCAGATAAAGAGCATTTCCATCATCAACTTTTAAAACATGGATTTTCAAAAGAATGTACTGTGCTTTTTCTGGTTACCTTTTCTCTGCTTTCCGGATTTTTGGGAATTTTGTTATTAGTGCTTGACATATAAATCAATAACTATACACCATTCAGTTTAAAATAACCATTCGGGCAACGGAACGTGCGAATAATATCGACTTAATGCAATGCAGAAAAAATAAATTCCCACCAATATAAAAAGCGACATCGTTTCCCACGCTTTTTCTCGACTTTTGATCCGTTTTATAATATATCTCATAGCCACCTTCCTCAATCAATAGTATTCAAGCAGAACCAAAATAATGAACGATAAATTAGGATTTATCTGTGCCTTCCCCTGGGGGGAAGGGGGACCACGCAAGTGGTGGATGAGGGGATCGAAGTCTGTGCAAACAATCGTCTTTCTCGACAGCATTTCGTTTACAAAATAAAAGAAATTACTTAAAAATCAAGGTTTTTGTTTTACAAGAAAGTCGTTAGTGTAAACTAAATGGCGTTCCCCTCATCCGTCAGGCATTCGCCTGCCACCTTCCCCTCAGGGGAAGGCTAACTGTTAGATAAATCAAAATTTGAAGTACTTTTTATGGATTGTCGGCTACAATTCCACTTGTTTAACATAAATTTTAGCTGTTTTTTAACTTTTTTACCTATAATATAGAAGAAAAATCAAAAAAACACTTGACAAAATCGCACTTTTGTGTTTATAATATATGATGTCATTGTGTAAAAGCGTAAAAACGGCTGAAAAGCGACACGCTTCCGAACATATTTCCAAGGAGGTGGCAATAATGCTCAGAACATATCAACCCAAGAAAAGACAGAGAAAAAAAGAGCACGGATTCAGAAAGAGAATGAGAACAGCTGACGGCAGAAACGTTCTTAAGAGAAGACGCGCTAAAGGCAGAAAAAGATTGACTTATTAATCTTTTTGAGAGCGAAAGCTCCAAAAATGTACCGATGACCGTGTGGTCGCTTTTGCGATTCCCAAAACGTCATCGGTTTTTTTGTGACTTACTTTTTTAAGGAAAAAGTAAGCAAAAACCTTTTTATAGAGCTTCGCGCAATTCCCATAAAGTTTGCATATTTTTTAGGAAAAGCACAGGCTCTACAGTTTAACAAGGAAAAAGTAAACAAAAACCTTTTTCAGAGCTTCTTTTTCAATAAAAGCACAGGCTCTACAGTTAAATAAGGAAAAAGCAACAAATAGCGTTATGAGCCCGTGTGGCTTCAGCGCACAAAACAAAACAAAACTAACTACAACGGAAGCAAAAATTTTCAGCAGTGACACAAAATTATGAAAGGACGAAGCCAAAATGAAAGATATTGCGATAACAGAAAATCATCTTTATCAAAAAGCATATCGAAATGGCGAAAAGGCGCACACAAAGCATCTTTCCGTTTACATTTTGCGCGACTGGGGAGCAAAGAAGCAGATGCTTCAAAATCCCGAAAAGAAGTATATCAATCGAATCGGACTTTCAGTTTCAAAAAAGATTGGTGGAGCAGTTGTACGAAATCGAGTTAAACGTATAATTCGCGCAGGACTTAGCGAAGCAAGAGCCATAGCGCCTCTTAAAACGGGCTATTTAATCGTTATAGCCGCAAAGGTAGGTGCACATGAGGTGGACAGCAAAGCTATTGCCGGTGAGCTTATTTACGCCTTTAAAAAGCTCCAGATGTACAAAGAAATTACACAGCAGAACGAAAATAGAGAATAAAGCAAATGAAAAAGATTTGTATATCCTTAGTTCGCTTTTACCAAAAGCATCTTTCTAAACTCAAAGGACAACCCACATGCCGTTTCCGTCCCACTTGTTCCCAATATGCCATTGAGGCATTTATGGAATGGGGATTTTTCATCGGAATCGGTTTGACGTTGTGGAGAATACTCCGTTGCAATCCATATAGTGCAGGCGGATATGACCCTGTTCCCAAAAGAAAAGGAAAGAACGCAGAAAAATGACACCGTGGCTCGATATTGAGCAATCAGCGGTTTACCGAAGTGCTATTCGGTGCATAATTAGATAGCACACAACCCATAAACAAAGAAAGGGAATTGACTAATTTTAGTCAATTAAAGCTAAGATTGAAAATGAAAAAGATTTTTAATTCAAGAGTTCTTAGTCTTATCGTACTTTTAATTGCAATTTGCACACTTTTCACTGCTTGTATAGGTGCATCAGCACCTCAAACTGTTCAAAAAACAGTTTCTCCTGTTGAAGGTACGAAATTCACTCCTCAGCAGCTTAATGAAGCGGCAACTATACTTTACAATAATTTCGAAGCAAGAAATGCTTTTATAGCAGCCTTCCGTGGTTACGACGTTATTGATGGCAAGTATGATGATTTTTCTGAAACTAAAGAAATTAACCTCGATGCTGCCAAAAAAGTTCTCGCTAAGTACGATTCTGACACAGATTATTCATTACTTACAGCCGAAGACGTTAGAAGTATCGTTGAAGGTATGAAGGATTCAGTTAATCTCAATGAAAGCCGTGACCTTATCGCAAATATCCGTTTCTACATCGGTTATTTCCTTGGTATCATCACAAATACAGTTGGTTTCGGTAACTATCTTATAGGTATTTGCATTTTTGCTATTCTTGTTGAGCTTCTTATGATTCCTCTTGCTATTAAGCAGCAGAAGAACTCAATCAAGCAGGCAAATCTTCGTCCGAAGGAAATGGCAATCAGAAACCGTTATAAGGGCAGAAATGACCAAGCAACACAGCAGAAGGTGGCTCAGGAGATTCAGGATCTTTATCAAAGAGAGAATTTCAACCCCATGAGTGGTTGTCTTCCCATGCTCATTCAGCTTCCTATCATTATGATTCTTTATAACATCGTTGTTGACCCCATTCAGTACGTTCTCGGTGGTACTGCAAGTTTTGCAAATGCTCTTAATATGTTCTTTACAGCATCCAAAGCAGCAGGCGGTCTTGGACTTACACTTAAATCAACTAACGGTACTATCGAAATACTTTCTCAGCTTAGAGATATTGATTTCTCATCACTCGCTAATTTTGAATTCTTCACAAATAGTGGTGATGTATTCAACACACTCTCAGGCTTTGCTGGTAATATTCCTTCATTCAACGTTGGTCCTATCAACTTTGGATTTACTCCCAGCTTGAGTGAAAACTTCTTGCTTCTTGTTGTTCCCGTACTCACTTTTGTTGTGTACTTCTTCTCAATGAAGATTTCAAAGAAGTTCACATATCAGCCCACACAAAATGCTGATGCCCCCGGTGCAGGTTGCTCAACAAAGATGATGGAATGGTATATGCCCATTATGTCCACATTCTTCTGCTTCATGGTTCCCGGTGCGGTTGGTATCTACTGGGTATTTAGAAGCGTTATTATGACGATTAAGCAATTCATTATGAGTAAGGTTATGCCCCTTCCTGTATTTACAGAAGAGGATTATAAGGCGGCAGAGCGCGAGCTTGCTCCAAGCAAGAAGCCCCAGAGAAAGCGCAAGAACGCAGAAGGCGAAAGCACTCTTGACCCCAATAAAGAAAGACCTCGTTCACTTCACCACATCGACGATGACGACGAGGATTATATCACTTTCGTAGAATAATTTCAAAATAAAGAAAGACGAGAAATATAAATGAAAAAAGAACTTATAATTTCAGCTAAAACGGTGGACGAAGCTCTTGCAAACGGTGCAAAAGAGCTTGGCGTTTCCGTTGATGCGCTTGACTATACCGTGCTTGAAGAAGCTAAAAAGGGTCTTTTTGGCATTGGCGCAGCTCCTGCTAAAGTGCAGATTGTTTACGCTCCCACAGCTATTGAGCTTGCAGTTGCTTTTGTTGAAACAACACTTAAAAATCTTCATATTGATGCAGTTGTTACAGTTTCTGATACAGAGCTTGGCAAGAAAATCGACGTAAGTGGCTCTGCTGCTTCAGTTCTCATCGGACACCACGGTGAAACACTTGATTCCTTCCAGCATCTTGCAAATCTTGCTGCTAACAGAACAGAGAATAAGAAGACATCCATTCCCAAGATTTCAGTTGACATCGAATGCTACAGAGCAAAGAGAGAAGAAACTCTCCGCGCACTTGCTAGAAAGATGGCTCACAAGGTTGTTAAGTTCAAGAGAAGCGTTATGCTTGAGCCTATGAATCCCTATGAGCGCCGTATTATCCACGCAGAGCTTCAAAACTTCAAGGGTGTTAATACTAACTCCATCGGTTCCGAAAGCAACCGTAAGGTAGTTATCTACCTCGACGAGAGCAAGAAATAATTTAATAAATCAGAGGACTCGCAAGAGTCCTCTTTTTTTGTTTGTAAAGATAAATTGGGATTTATAGGTGTGTTAGCAGAAACTTTGTTTACAAACATTTGTAACCTTGTAGGGACCGGCGGTCTCGCTGCGGCTCGGTCACGCTCGGGGGAAAACAACACACCGTGTTGTTTTCTAAGACCCTTGCGCCACTTCGTTACCCCGACGATCCATTTCAAAAGCAAAGTAACTTTCTTGTAGAAATGCTTGATTTTATTTGTGTGAAGCCGTGATGTTACTAGTTTATCCCTCGTTGCGGACCGTCGAGGACGCCGGTCCCTACAAAAGTTAGTTTGGATTAAAATAAAATATCAACTCCCCAACAAATCAAATTTCTCACAATGAAAATGTAAATAATTTGTAAACTTTGATTGCTTTCTGTGTACATTTTTGCGATATATGGTATAATATTCGTGTTATATATTATTATATTAATTAATATATCTAAAACGTGTGCGTATGCGCACGCGCGAGAGAAAATTTATATACTTAAATTTAGATAAATATTTTATGAAAGGAAACATCATTGTGTCAAACAACGCCTATTTAGAAGAAATAAAACTTGTTTGGGGTATCGTTTACGACTCTTTTAAAGATTCGATGACAGATGCCATCAGAGAGCTTTGGTTTAAAGATCTTACTGTTGAAGATTACGAAGACGGTGTAATCACGTTAGGGATAAAGAGTGAACTTAAGCACAAGACACTCACAGAAAAATACACCGGTGAACTCGCTCGCCGTTTTTCTGATGCGCTTGGCTTTGAGGTGATAGTAAACGTTATTTTCACAGGCACTCCAATAAACAAAGAGGAAGCGATTAAAAGCATTATGGAGCGCGTTTCTATAGGCGATCCTTCTTGGCAAATAGAAGAAGAAAAGAAACGCAGAGAAAAAGAAGAAAAATCTGTTTCTAAAAGCACTCATCATCTTGGCTCTACAATGCCTCCTTTTAACTTTGAATATACATTTGATAACTTTATAGTTGGCTCATCAAATAAATTTGCACACGCGGCATGTGTGGCAGTTGCTAATCACCCTGCGAAGAATTACAATCCACTTTTCATCTACGGTCCAAGTGGAATCGGTAAAACTCACTTGCTTTACGCGATAACAAACTTCCTTCGCGAAAAAAATCCAAACGTTAAGGTTATCTACATAAAGGGTGAGGATTTCACCAATCAAATGATTGAATCACTTTCACGTCAGGCAATGCACGAATTTCGTGAGAAGTACCGTGATTGCGACGTGCTTCTTATCGACGATATTCAGTTTATTGCCGGCAAGGTATCAACCCAGGAAGAATTCTTCCACACCTTCAACGCACTTTATGAGGGTAGAAAACAGATCATTCTCACAAGTGACCGTCAACCAAGAGAAATCAAAACTCTTGAGGATAGACTTAAAACTCGTTTTGAGTGGGGACTTATTGCAGATATTCAACCGCCGGATCTTGAACTTCGTATTGCTATTATCAAGAAAAAAGCAGAACAAGTTGGTGTTACACTCCCTGAGGACGTACTTACTTTCCTTGCTGAAAACCTTCGTTCAAACATCCGTCAAATTGAGGGCGCTATTAAAAAGCTTGGCGCAAGAGTTTTCCTTTCGGGTGAAAAGATCGATATGGACTTGGCTCGCGGATGTATTTCAGAGCTTCTCGGAGGTGCTGAACCCACAAGCGTAACAGTTGAGAAAATTTTCTCATCCGTTTATCAAAAATACGGCATAAAGAAAGAGGACCTTGTTTCAACAAAGAGAAACAAAGAAATTGCTTATGCTCGTCACATAACGGTATTTATTATCCGTGAAGTAACGGAGATGTCACTTCCAAATATCGCAAAGATATTCAACCGTGACCACTCAACTATTATCAGTTCAATAGAAACTATTGAACGCAAGCTTATCACTGACGCGATGCTTGACTTTGAAATTAAAGAAATTATTAAAGAGGTTTCACCAAATATTTAGTTTTATATATAGGACGTCCAACAGAGGCGCCCCTACAAAATTGATTTGTAACTTATTAGAATGGAGATAAAAACATGAAAATCATATTCAACAGACACGAGCTTGCAGCAGCGATATCACCTCTTATGAGCTGTGTATCCACAAAGGTAACAGTACCTGCTGCTGAGGGTATCCTTATTGAAGCAAAGAGTCCCGACGTGTGTGTTCTCACAACTTTTGATCTTGAGAAGGGTATGAGAGTAACAACTCACGCTCAAGTGCTTGAAGAAGGATCATATATCATCAACGCAGTTAAACTCAATCAGACACTCCGCGTTATGCCCGCTGACGAAATTGAACTCAGTGTTGACGATAGAAACGTTGCATCTATCGTTTGCGGTAAATCCAGCCACAAAATGAATGCTCTTGCGGGAAATGATTTTCCTGCAATTCCTAAGCTTGAAAGCGACGATGCACTTGTTATCAAGCAGAGCGACCTTAAAGAAATGTTCTCACAAACAATGTACGCTATGGGTGTTAATGACCAGAGAAACATTCTTAACGGTACATTTGTTAAAATGATTAACGATAAGCTCACAATGGTTTCTTGCGACAACTTCAAACTCGCAAAATGCGATAGAGTTATCGAATACCAGACAGAGCAGGATCATGATGGATCATACAGAAACGCATTCATTCTTCCTGTGAAAACAGTTAACGAACTTGTAAAGCTTCTTTCTGACAACAAGGAAAAGAGCGTTCGTATGTTTATGACAAGAAAGAATATCGTTTTTGAGATTGGCGAAATTACATTCTTTAGCCGTCTTATCGAGGGTGAATATCTTGATTACGATAGAATTATCGTTAAGAACCACAAATACAGCATTGAGTGTGACCGTGAAGAGCTTATTTCCGCTCTTGAACGTGCTGCGCTCGTAACCGAAGAAAAGATTGCAGGTTCATTGAGATCTCACGTTAAGCTCGTATTTGATGGTGATCTTCTTAAGATTACTGCAAGTTCAAGCGCAGGTAGCACTTACGATGAAATTGAAATCAATGATATCGGTGCGCCTCTCACAATCGGCTTCAACAACCGTTATCTCATCAACTCGGTTCGTGCTTGTAACTCTGAAAGAATCAGACTCTCTCTTTCAAGCCACCTTTCATCTCTCAACATCACTCCCGCAGAAGCTAAAGAGGGAGTTGAAGAAGTATTTATGCTTCTTCCTGTTAGACTTAAGGACTAATTTAACCTAAAATAAAACTATGCTTTGTAAAAAAGTAGAGCTGTGCAATTTTCGTAACGCGGAGAACGAAATCGTTGAATTCAGCAACGGAATAAACGTTCTCCACGGTGAAAATGCGCAGGGAAAAACCAATCTGCTTGAGGCAATTTATTACGTTTCGCTCGGCAAAAGTTTCAGAACTGCTCACGATACGGAAATTATCCGTTTTGGTGAGGAGTATGCTTCTGTTTCACTCGATTACGAGAGCGCAGGCAGGGAGCAAAACATCACAATGCGAATGTCATCTAACGCAAGGCAGAGAAAGAACGTAACGCATAACGGAGTTAAGATAACAAAACTCTCCGAGCTTGTCGGCTCGTTTCGTGCGGTACTTTTCTCGCCCGACCACTTGCAGATGATAAAGGACGGTCCGTCGCTTCGTCGAAACTATCTCGACGTTGCAATATCACAGATAAGACCAATGTATTTGCACTCGTTGCAGAAATATAACAAAATTTTACTTAACCGAAATAAGCTTCTAAAAACCGCAGAGGAAGATAGAGCAACCTTTGATGCTACAATTGACTTTTGGTCGGCGCAGCTTGCTCACGAAGCGGCTATAATTGCAAAGGCACGTGCGGAATATATCGCACGAAGTGGCGAGATAATTGCGGACTTCTACAAACGTATGTGCGCAAGCGGAGAGATTGATGAAACTCCCGAATTTATCTATGCCGGCTCGGCAAAACAAGATGGTGAGCTTTATTTCGACGTAGAAACAACTGAAAAGAACTTTCTTCGACTTTTAACTGATTTTCACGAGCGCGAAATTGCCGCAGGATCGACTTTGTACGGTACGCATAAGGATGATATCCTTATCAACTTAAACGGCAAAAATACGCGTTTATACAGCTCTCAGGGGCAGCAGCGCTCATTGGCACTTGCAATGAAGCTCGCTGAAGGTGAGATATGTAAAATGGATTGCGGTGAATATCCCGTTTTCCTTTTTGACGACGTCTTTTCCGAACTCGACTCGGGCAGGCGCAAAAACCTCCTCCGTGAAATTACCGATAGACAGGTTATTATCACTTCTTGCGAAAACGATATGGATTTGTCCGTACCCTATCGCAGAATTGAGGTTGCGAAGGGAAGATATGAATTTAAAAGATAGTTAGGAAGGAATGAATGATACTTTTTTCGAGAAAAAAGTATCCAAAAAAGCTTTTAATCAGCTTCGCATTTTCCCCCCGTAAAACAAGCACAAACCGTAGGGGTCGACGTGACTCGCAAGCGAGCGACGACCCGTTGTAAAAGAAAAGTAACTAACCATTTATCTTTCAAATTTTGATTTATCTATGAGATTATATTTACGCGCGAGATTCTATCGGTTACCCAGCCGGACACGAAGTGTCATTCTGGAGCAAAGCGATAGAATCTCGGCTGGGTTCCCTCCAGAATGACAGCGCGCGAAGGCAAACTCCCCGATAAATCCCAATTTTCCTCACGGGCGCACGGAGTGCGCCCCTACGGAGTTTGATGTTTAATTTTGATAAATTGTTATTTCAAATCTTGATTTATAGGGGATAAGTAACAAATAAAAAATGGTCGCTTTTTCAAAAGCGACCGCCCTGCGCGTAGCAGAGCCCACGCGGCTTGAGCGTTCTTTACTTTGTAACTTCTTTTTTGACACATCCATGTCGCTAAAGTGTTAATAAATTATGAATTTGTGGAAAAGATTTGAAAGTTTCAACAATTTTTCCACAATGTTTAATAAGTGTTGAAAAACATATGGATTTCATACTTATCTAAATCCGTAAACCCTTGATTTTATTGGCTTTTTTGATTTTCAACAACCTGTTGAAAAATCGACAAAATGAAAAATAAAACGACATAAATTTGTCGCACTACGGGAAAACTCTGGCAAAAATCCGTTTTCCACAGGATTTTGTGGAAAAGTACAAAAATGAGGATTTTCGTCAAAAATCGAGTTTGCGACAAAAAAGTGTCGCTATGCCCACTTTACACCGGACTTGTCCACATTTTGTCCTAAAATTTGCAACATATTTTCCACAGCGAAAAAATAACAATAAAGTTAATAAAATCAATGCTTTGAATCTGTTTTCCACATTTTCAACAGCCTCTATTATATACTATAACTATTATTTATTTATATATTTATTTCATTCATTTCGTTATATCGCGCGTGCGCGCAAGAGAAAAAATGATTTTATTTTCTGTTTGACAAAAAGTTGTCGCCCTGCGGAAAACTTTTGTGATATAATACAGAATCGAAAGGAGATGCCGTTATGATATATCTGCACGTCGGTGGCGGAAAAAGTATAAGAGAACGCGATGTGATTGGCATCTTCGATATGGATACTTCAACCGTTTCTCCCGTAACCCGAAAACTTCTCTCCACTGCGGAAAAGGAGAAAAGAACGGAATCCCCGTCCTATGAAATTCCTAAATCGTTTATTATCTATCGCGCTGAAAATGGCGAAACCAAAGTCTGCTTCTCGCAGTTCTCATCTGCCTCCCTCTTTGGCAGAATGGGTAAGGGAAGTGTGAGATAGCACTTATGCCGCAAATCCCTATAAAAAGTTTTGCGGAGCTTTTTTTGAAAGCAACATTTTTAACTTGTAACTAATTCTTTTACATACAAACAACAATTCGAAAGGAAACAGAAATGGAAAACCTTGAAAAGAATCTCGACCTTGTGGTTGAAAGCAGCTACACCGAAGAAAATATACAGGTACTTGAAGGACTTGAGGCGGTTAGAAAGCGCCCTGGTATGTACATAGGTACAACCTCAATTGGTGGTCTTCATCATCTCGTTTACGAGATAGTGGACAACTCTATTGACGAGGCACTTGCAGGTCATTGCGACAAGATTACCGTAACTATCAATCCCGATAACTCCGTAACCGTTGAGGATAACGGACGTGGTATCCCATCTGCTATACATCCAAAGCAGGGAATCCCCACGCCCGAGGTTGTTTATACAATTTTGCACGCGGGCGGTAAATTCGGCGGTGGCGGATATAAGATTGCGGGTGGTTTGCACGGCGTTGGTGCGTCCGTTGTTAATGCACTCTCCGAATGGCTCGAGCTTGAGGATGTTTATGACGGTAAGGTTTATACAGAAAGATTTGAGCGCGGCAAGGTGGCGCGTCCTTTCGCATACGTTGGTGAGCCCACTGAAAAGAAAAGCGGTGTTAAGGTTACATTTAAGCCCGACCCTGAAATCTTTGAAGAAACTGTTTTTGTATATCAGACACTTGAAAACAGAATGCGTGAGCAGGCGTTCCTTAACGCAGGCGTACGTATCGTACTTAGAGATAATAGAGGCGAAGAACTCGTTGAGAATGAATTTGTTTACGAGGGTGGTATCAAGAGCTTTGTAACACATCTTAACGAGAATCGTCACAACGAGCTTATTCATCCCGAAGTAATTTATATGCGTGGCGAAAAGGGAACAAGCGTTGCAGAGGTAGCTTTGCAGTATAACGACAGCTACAACGAGCTTATTCTCTCCTTTGCGAACAATATGCACACTATTGAGGGTGGTACACACGAAACCGGCTTTAAGGCGGCAATTACAAAGGTACTTAACGATTACGCGCGTAAGGCGGGTATCCTTAAAGATAGCGACAAGAATCTCTCCGGTGAAGACGTTCGTGAGGGTCTTTGCGCCATTATAAGCGTTAAGCTTGAGGATGCGCAGTTCGAGTCGCAGACTAAGGCGAAACTCGGTAATAGCGAGGTTAGAACGCTTGTAGAGGGTATCGTGAATGCGAAGCTTTCCGAATACTTCGAAGAAAACCCCTCTGTTGCTAAAAATATACTTGATAAGGCACTTGCAGCATCTCGTGCAAGAGAAGCAGCGAGAAAGGCAAGAGAATTGACACGTCGCAAGGGCGTGCTTGGTGGCTCAACACTCCCAGGTAAGCTCCGTGACTGTCAGGAGAGAAGAATTGAAGTAACTGAACTCTATCTCGTAGAGGGAGATTCCGCGGGCGGTTCTGCTACGCAGGGAAGAAACTCTAAATTCCAAGCTATTTTGCCCCTTCGTGGTAAGGTTTTGAACGTTGAAAAGACAAGAATAGACAAGGTTTATTCCAACCTTTCACTCATTCCCATCATTCAGGCGCTTGGATGCGGTATCGGTGAGGAATTTGATATTGCGAAGCTCCGTTACGGTAAGATAATTATCATGGCCGATGCCGACGTTGACGGTTCTCACATTAGAATTCTTCTTCTTACATTCTTCTTCCGTCATATGCGTCAGCTTATTGATGAGGGACACATCTATCTTGCACAGCCACCCCTCTATAGAGTTTATAAGCGTGGCGGCAAGAATTCACAGGAATATTATGCTTTCTCTGATGCAGAAAGAGATAAATATATCGAAATGCTTGGCGGACATAATGTTGAAGCAGACCGCTATAAAGGTCTTGGTGAAATGGATGCCGAGCAGCTTTGGGAAACAACTATGAATCCCGAAACAAGAACGCTTCTTAAGGTTACAACCGAGGATGCGGCGGCTTGTGATGCTATGTTCTCACTCCTTATGGGTGATAAGGTAGAGCCAAGACGTGAATTTATTGAGCAAAATGCAAAATTTGCCGAAAATCTTGACATTTAAGGAAAGGAGAGTTCGAAATGAAAGAAATCAAAAATCACGACAACGAAAGAATTGAATTTCCCGAACAGAAGATAGTTGACGTTGAAATGAGAAAGGAAGTTGAACGCTCCTTTATCGAATATTCAATGTCCGTTATTGCTTCTCGTGCGCTCCCCGACGTGCGTGACGGTATGAAGCCAGGTCAAAGAAGAATTCTTTATGCGATGTATGAGGACCACTTGACAAGTGACAAGCCATTCCGTAAGTCTGCTACAACCGTTGGTAACGTTCTTGGACGTTATCATCCCCACGGTGACGCAGCTGTTTACGGAACAATGGTTCGTATGGCGCAGGATTTCTCATACAGATATACACTCGTTGACGGACACGGAAACTTCGGTTCCGTTGACGGCGACGGCGCTGCTGCTTACCGTTATACTGAAGCTCGTCTTTCAAAAATTTCAGATGAGCTTATGCGTGACCTTGACAAGAACGTTGTTGTAATGACAAAGAACTTCGACAATCGTCTTGACGAGCCCACAGTTTTGCCTGCTCGCTTCCCCAACTTGCTTGTAAACGGCTCTGTTGGTATCGCGGTTGGTATGGCTACAAATATCCCCACCCACAATCTCGGTGAGGTAATTGACGGCACAATTTACCGTATGGACAACCCTGAATGTACGGTTGAAGAATTGATGGAGTACATCAAGGGCCCCGACTTCCCCACAGGTGCAACAATTTACGGTGTGAATGGCATTATCGAGGCATATAAGACGGGTAGAGGACGTATCATCGTTCGTTCAAAGGCGAGAATTGAAGAAGAAAATCGCAGAATTATTATAACTGAAATTCCCTATATGGTTAATAAGTCCACACTTTGCGAAAGCATTGGTAACCTTGTTAACGAAAAGAGAATTGAGGGTATTACCGACATTCGTGACGAATCAGGACGCGCAGGTATGAGAATTGTTATCGAATACCGTCGTGATGCAAATGCGCAGGTAATTCTCAATCAGCTTTATAAATATACACAGCTTCAAGAAACATTTGCGGCAAATATGCTTGCACTCGTTAATAACGAGCCAAAGACTCTTTCATTGCCTCAAATTCTTGATTACTATATTGCTCACCAAGAAAGTGTAATTGTTAGAAGAACACAGTTCGACCTTGACAAAGCACTCGCGCGTCAGCACATTCTTGAGGGCTATAAGATTGCAAATGACAATATCGACGAAATCGTTGAGCTTATGAAGACATCAAAGTCAATCCCCGATTCAAAAGAGAGATTGATGGAGAGATACGGTCTTTCTGAAATTCAGGCTCAGGCGATAGTTGAAATGACTCTTGGACGTCTTACAGGTCTTGAAAGACAGAAGATTGAAGATGAGCTTGCTCGTCTTGCGGTACTTATTGCCGACCTTCGTGACATTCTTGCTAATCCTTCAAGAGTAAGAGAAATTATCAAGAACGAAATGCTTGAAATTAAGAGAAAGTTCGCTGACGAGAGAAGAACTGAAATCGTGCCCGCAGAGGACGATATTCTTCTTGAAGACCTTATCGAGCGTCACGAGTGCGTAATCACACTCACACACGCAGGATATATCAAGCGTCAGCCCGCAGATACCTACTCCGCACAAAATAGAGGTGGTAAGGGTATTATCGGTATGACCACCAAGGAAGAAGACTTTATCGAGAGAGTTGTTGGTGTTCATTCTCACTCATATCTTATGTTCTTTACCAATATCGGTAAGGTACACATGAGAAAGGCATATCAGATTCCCGAGGCGTCAAGAACTGCAAAGGGAACATATATGGCTAATATCATCGAGCTTGAGGACGGAGAAAAGATTACAGCTATGATTTCCGTTCCCGAATTCAATGAAACCGATTATCTTATCATGGTTACAAAGTACGGTATCATTAAGAAAACACTTCTCTCTGAATATGAATATCAGAGAAAGGGTGGTAAGAAGGCTCTTAATCTTGATGATGGCGACGAGCTTGTGTTCGTAATGCGTACACAGGGCAATTCAGGGCTTGTGCTTGCAACAAAGAACGGCTCTGCTGTCAGATTCGATGAACGCAACGTTCGTGCAATGGGACGTGTTGCGCGTGGTGTTAGAGGTATTAAAATCCGCGAGGGCGACTACGTTTGTGGTGTTGCTGTCGTTGATGAAACAAAGAAGCTCATTACTATCACAGAAAACGGATTCGGTAAAAAGACTGAATTTAGCGACTTCCGTGAGATGAAAAACCGTGGTGGTATGGGTATTGTTTGTCATAATCTTAGCGATAAGACAGGACTTCTTGCAGGTATCTCCGTTGTTGACGATGACAACGATATTATGATGATTACCGACCAGGGACAGATGATTCGTATTAGAGTTTCAGATATTCCCACTTATTCAAGAAGCGCACGTGGTGTAATTGTAATGCGACTTGCTGAGGACCAGCACATCGTTAACTTCACAAAGGTAGCAAAGGAAGAGCCTGAAGATGAGGTTGCTCCCGAAGTTGCGCCCAGTGAAGAAGTAGAAGTGCTTGAAGTTGTAGAGGAAGCAGTTGAAGTTGTTGAAACTGAAGAAGAAACAATCGAAAGCGAAGAATAATTTATAAAATTAAAAGGACTTAACTTTCGTTAAGTCCTTTTTGTGATGTGTTTAAATTTTGATTTATCTAACAGTTAGCCTTCCCCTGAGGGGAAGATGGCAGGCGAATGCCTGTCGGATGAGGGGAGCGCCATTTAGTTTACAGTAACGTCCTTCTTGTAAAACAAAAACCTTGATTTTTAAGTAATTTCTTTTATTTTGTAAACGAAATGCTGTCGAGAAAGACGATTGTTTGCATAGACTTCGATCCCCTCATCCACCACTTGCGCGGTCCCCCTTCCCCTCAGGGGAAGGCACAGATAAATCCCAATTTATATCACAACGATTATTTAAAACTCAAGTGGCACTCGCAAGTGCCACTTGATGATAAAGACTAAAATGCTAAATTATTCCTGAATGTCAGTTGCAACTGCAGCTGCAGATTTTTTTGCTGCCATTTTAGCACGAACATCGGGAGTAATGTTCCAAATGAACTTAAATGCCGCCCAAGAGCCGAGAATAAATATTGCGGGTGTCAAAACGCAAAGCGCCTTAAAACCGAAGATTGTGCCTGCACTCTGTGTAGCAAGCTCGGGCTTATAGCCAATCCAATCAAGCGCAAAGAAGCTAAATCCAAGGCCAACGGTCTGACCAATTCTACGTGAGAGATTGAATGTTCCATAAATAGAACCTTCTGTTCTCTTACCTGTAATATATTCGTTATAGTCTATAGCTTCACCAACAAGTCCCCACTGCATCTGAATTGATACCATAGCCATACCTGAGCCGATACCAAGAATAACTCCGTGAACAAGGGGATTAACTTCCATAAAGAGATGCATTGCAAAGAGAATTCCGCAAATACCACCACCAATAAGAAGTGAGTAACGAATAAGCTTTTCAAGTCCAAACTTCTTACACATGAAAGGAACTGCAATCATTGAACCAATCATAAATGGAGATGACAATGCAGAGCCAATTGTCTGGTATGTAACATCATGATATACCGCTGAATACATATACATACTGATATTCTGAACAAGATACTGCATTGTGCAAATGCAAACGCCGTGAACGCAAAGAGCCAAGAATGGACGATTCTTTCTTACAACATTGAAAATGTCTGTAAACTTAATATCATCTGCCTTTGTTTCTTCGTTAACAACTGTACGTTCTTCAGTAAGAGCATAGTGAAGCAAGCAAATAACGAAACCAATAACAGCCATAATTACGCCAGTAATCATATAACCTGTTGACTTTGTATCGCCAAACATACCAATAACTACGGGACCAATCATACCGGGAATCATATTACCGAACATTGAGCCTACACCACGCGCTGAAGAAAGAGATGCTCTTTCTGCGTCATTAGTTGACATAGCTGAAAGAAGTGAGCCCATGGGAATGTTGAACATTGTATAAGACGCTTCATACAAAACCTTAAATGAGAACAATGCAACAAGAAGCGGAATACCATCGAGGAATGTAGGTACTGTCCAAAGAGCGATTGCTGTAATTGCAAGGAGAGGAGTTGCACGAAGAATCCAAGGACGGAATTTACCGCGCTTATTCTGGTTCTTGGCAAAAGCCTTGTCCATAAGTGCGCCCATCATGGGGTCATTAATTGCATCCCAAATAGTCCAGACAATTGTGAGAACACCCATAACAATAGGGTCAATACCCAACACATTGGTGCAGTACATTGAGAAAATACTTGCCATAAGGGTAAATGTCATACATCCGCCCCAGTCACCGAACA
>JAZKZP010000084.1:0-1688 GCA_045612715.1 Eubacteriales bacterium | reverse complement strand
TTATTATTCTTTACGGGGGTCAATGTACTTAACAGCATCATTGAATCTTCCGTATGTGCCTTTAGCCTTTTCGTATGCTTCGTTGGGTTCGATGCCCTTCTTGATGAAGTCTGTCATCTTACCAAGAGATACGAATTCGTAACCGATAACTTCGTTGTTTTCGTCAAGAGCCATTCTTGTGCAGTAGCCCTCTGTCATTTCAAGGTATCTAACGCCCTTTGCCTTTGTACCGTACATAGTACCAACCATTGAACGTTCGCCCTTACCAAGGTCTTCCATACCTGCGCCGATTACAAGACCGCCTTCAGAGAAAGCAGACTGAGATCTACCGTAAACGATCTGGAGGAAGAGTTCTCTCATAGCTGTGTTGATAGCGTCACAAACAAGGTCTGTGTTAAGCGCTTCAAGGAGAGTCTTGCCGGGAAGGATTTCTGCTGCCATAGCTGCAGAGTGTGTCATACCGGAGCAGCCGATTGTTTCAACAAGTGCTTCTTCGATAATACCATTCTTAACGTTAAGGGAAAGCTTGCAAGCTCCCTGCTGGGGTGCACACCAGCCTACACCGTGAGTGTATGCAGAGATGTCGCTAATCTGTTTTGCTTCTACCCATTTGCCTTCTTCGGGAATGGGAGCGGGACCGTGCTTAGGACCTTTAGCAACTACGCACATTTCTTCAACCTCGCGGCTCATTGCGTATTCGCATGTAAATTCTTTGCTCATTTTGTTTTACTCCTTATGTAATAAGTTTTAATTATTATTTTGTTAATTATGCAAGTATTTCGCCGTAAACTACGCCTGCGCAACCTGCTGCGTTGGACTCGTCTGTATCAATGTGCATAGCTGCTGCGAAGCTGGGGCTTACACGAACAACAACGTCATCGAAAATGAGAGCACGGGGAGTGTCAAGTTTAACCTTAACGATCTGCTTGTCAGATACGCCGAATGCTTCAGCATCTGCAGGTGTCAAGTGGATGTGACGCTTGGCTGCGATAACACCCTGTGCGATTTCAACTTCGCCCATAGGACCACGAAGAAGGCATGCGCCGCTATTAGCGATATCGCCTGATTCTCTAACGGGAGCTACAACGCCGATTGAACGTGCGTCTGTGAGGGAAATTTCAACCTGGTCTGCGTTTCTTGCAGGACCAAGAACGCTCATCTTAAGAGAGCCCTTAGGACCAACAACTTCAACTTTTTCTTCACAAGCGTACTGACCGGGCTGTGAAAGATCTTTTTTCTTTGTAAGCTGATGACCTGCACCGAAAAGTGTTTCGATTGTGCTCTGAGACAAGTGAAGATGTCTTGCAGAAGTTTCAACTAAAACTTTGTTTGCCATATTTGTTACCTCTTTTTAAAAGATTTTTTTGTACTTTATTTATTTGTGGCTTAAACCACTTCATACACAGTTAGTATATCATATTTTTTGTTTTTTGTAAATGTTTTTTTTGACATTTTTTTATTGTTTGATAAATATTTTTATTGAATAGAGGGATAATATATTAAAAAGGTTGGTTGATCGAGATAAATATGGTATTTCAAATTTTGATTTATAGGGGAGATAGTTTGAATTTAAATTGCGGCAGGGGAGCCCCCTCCCCTACGAATAGACAATATTATACATTGTAGGGGAGGCGTTTCGCCTCCCGTTCCAAACACAAACTAACTTTTTCTAACTTCCCAATAAATCC
>JAZKZP010000083.1:0-5586 GCA_045612715.1 Eubacteriales bacterium | reverse complement strand
GAAGGCGCGCTGAGATTCTATCGCGTCCTTGTGTCATTCTGGAGGGAGTGAAACGACCGATAGAATCTCATAAGGACACAAGGACTGCTCCAGAATGACATCTAAAGATGTCCTGCGCGCCGCAACGATAGAATCTCGCGCAGAAATTGAACGAAATCATACAATAAAACTTGTAGGGGCGCACCGCGTGCGTCCGTGCGTCCGCTAAATTGGGATTTATCTGTGCCGTCCCCTCAGGGGAAGGCTAACTGTTAGATAAATCAAATTTTGAACATTAACCGCGTTCATTTTGCATTTTCAGTCAAAATAATAACTCTCATTTTGCACTTTCTACTATTTTATTTTTATTTCGTATAGTGTATAATATAAACACAAAGCAGTAATATCAAGCTTTAATAAATATATTGACACCATGGCAAAAACATGGTAAAATTAATCAGATGTAAAATAATTTACATAAATTTCACAGAAAAAAGGAGAAAAACTATGATTCCACTTATCGTATTAGGCGTTGTTGTCTTATTGGCAATCGTATTTGTTATTGCAGGTTATTTAAAAGCACCGCCCGACCAAGCGTACATAATTTCAGGTCTTGGTACTAAAAGAATTCTCGTTGGTAAAGCCGGCTGGCACTTCCCTTTCTTTGAAAGAGTTGATAAACTTTCTTTGAGAGTTATGCAAATTGATATTAAAACGTCAGAATCCATTCCGACTAATGAATTTATCAACGTTCGTGTTGACGGCGTAGCTAACGTTAAGATTTCTTCAGATCCCACTATGCTTGAAAAATCAGCAGAAGCTTTACTTAACAAAAACACTGCGGAAATTGTTGCTATCGTTACGCAGGTTATGGAAGGTAACCTTCGTGAAATCGTTGGTGCTGTTGGACTCAAGGACATGGTTCAAGACAGACAGGGCGTTGCAAAAAAAGTAACTGAAAACGTTGTTCCAGATATGCAGAAGCTCGGTATTGAGGTTGTAAACTTTAATATTCAAAACTTTACAGACAGCGCAAACACCATTGAAAATCTTGGTATAGATAACGTTGAAAAAATCCGCAAGGATGCTCAAATCGCTAAAGCTAACGCGCAGAGAGATATTTCTATTGCGGAAGCTCAGGCTCGTCAAGAAACAAACAAGGTAAAGGTTGAGGTTGATAAGGAAATCGCAAGACAGAATGCCGACCTTGCTATTGCGCAGTCTGAAATGCAAAAAGAATCCGACATCAAACGCGCCGAGGCTGATGCTGCGTATGCTATTCAACATCAGGCACAAAGAAAAACAATTGAAATCGAAACAGAAAATGCAAATATTGCTAAAGCTGCAAAGGAAGCTGAACTTGCCGAACAGAGAATTGCAATCAAAGAAAGAGAGCTTGACGCGCAGATTCGCAAGCAGGCAGACGCTATGAAATATAAGCTCGAGCGTGAAGCTGAGGCTGATCTTATCCGTAGAACAAAAGAAGCTGAAGCAAGTAGAATTGAAGCCGAGCAAGCTGCTATCGCTCGCAAGGCAGAGGCTGAAGCTCTTAAATACGCAATGGAACAGGAAGCAGCCGGTATCCGTGCAAAAGGTCTTGCAGAAGCTGAAGCTATTGAAAAGAAGGCTGAAGCTCAAAAGAAGATGGGTGAAGCTTCCGTTCTTGAAATGTATCTCACCGCTCTTCCCGAAATCGTCAAGAATGCTGCTGAGCCTCTCGCTAAAACAGATAAAATTGTTATGTACGGTGACGGCAACTCAACAAAGCTTATGAAGGACGTAATGTCTTCTACAAACCAAATCTTTGAGGGCGTCAAAGAAGCTACAGGTCTTGATATGCAGTCAATGATTAGTGGGTTTGTTGGTGGCAAAGCGGCACAGGATACCAAAGAATCAAATAAATAATTATTTAGTACATTTTTATACCTTTAGGGCAGGATTTTTTCCTGCCCTTTTTAGTTGAAATTTTCAAGATACTAGTACTACACCAATGTACTCGTTAAATCAAAATTTGAACTCAAAATCAAGAAAAAATAAATACTTTACAAATTAAATATTATATGATATAATTAATTTGGAAAACCATCTAAATCTATAATTCGAAAGGAAAAAACATCATGGAAATTAAAGACATTCTCTCAAAAGTTGACCATACTTTGCTTGCTCAAGGCGCAACTTGGTCTGAAATTAAAGCTATTTGCGATGACGGTATGAAATATGAAACCGCATCTGTTTGTATCCCTGCTTCTTATGTTAAAGATGCAAAGGAATATGTTGGCGACAAGCTCGCTATCTGCACAGTAATCGGCTTCCCCAACGGATATAGCACAACTGCAACAAAGGTTTTTGAAACTGCTGACGCAGTTGCTAACGGCGCTGACGAAATTGATATGGTAATCAACATTGGTTGGCTCAAGGACAAAAAGTATGATGCCCTTCTTAACGAAATCAACGCAATCAAAGACGCTTGCAACGGCAAAATCCTCAAGGTTATCATCGAAACTTGCCTTCTCACAGACGATGAAAAGGTTAAAATGACCGAAATCGTATCCGAAAGTAAGGCTGACTACATCAAGACAAGCACAGGTTTCTCAACTGCAGGGGCTACTCGTCACGACGTTGAAATCTTCGCTGCTCACGTTACTAACGGCACACTCATCAAGGCGGCAGGTGGCATTTCCTCTATCGCTGATGCAGAAGATTTTATCAACCTTGGCGCATCTCGTCTTGGAACATCAAGAATTGTAAAAATCGTAAAGACAGGAGAACAGAATAATGGCGACAGCTCATATTAAAGCAGAAATAGGCGATTTTGGTAAGACCGTGCTCATGCCCGGCGACCCTCTTCGCGCAAAATTTATAGCAGAAACTTTCCTTGAAAATCCCGTACTTGTGAACAATGTTCGTGGTGTTCAGGGTTACACAGGCACTTACAAGGGAGTTAAAATCTCCGTTATGGCAAGTGGTATGGGTATGCCCTCTATAGGCATCTACTCATTCGAGCTTTATAACTTCTTCGGTGTTGAAAATATTATGCGTATAGGCTCTGCAGGTGCGCTTACAAACGATATTCAGCTTCGTGACATCGTTATGGGTATGGGAGCTTGCACAAACTCTAATTTTGCTTGCAACTTCAATCTCCCCGGCACTTATGCTCCCATTTGCGACTTCACAATGCTTCGCACTTGCGTTGAAACCGCTGAAGAACTCAATCTCAAATATAAGGTTGGTAACATCCTTTCTTCCGACACATTCTATCGTGATGCACCTTTGCGTGAAAACGGTGCTCTCCCCGACTGCGAATGGGGCGAAAAGATGGGCGTTATGGCAGTTGAAATGGAAGCAGCAGCTCTTTACATGACCGCAGCTCGCTACGGCAAGCGCGCGCTCGCAATCTGCACAATTTCCGACAATCTCATCGAGCATACAGGTTGCACAGCAGAGGAAAGACAAAATTCCTTTACTGATATGATGACTCTTGCTCTTGAAACTGCGGTTAAGCTTGAAACAATATAGCCTTCCCCAGCGGGGAAGGGGGACCATCTTTGATGGTGGATGAGGAGAACACGGCTTGTAAAAATAATGGTCTTTCTCATCTGCACATAGTTGTCCTAAGATAAAGAAATTATTTTAAAACAAAATTTAGTTTTACAAGAGAGCCGTTAATTTAAACTAAATGATGCTCTCCCCATCCACCGCCTCGGCGGTCCCCCTTCTCCGCTGGAGAAGGCAAGGAGATAACTTAATGAAATATAATTACAACAAAAGTTATGTTCCGTTAGCACAGCAATTAAGAAAAGAAATGACACCCGAAGAAAAACATTTGTGGTACGATTTTCTAAAAAAGTTGCCGTGTACTGTGAATAGACAGAAGAATATAGGTAACTATATCGTTGATTTTTATATTGCAAGTAAAAATGTAGTAATTGAGATTGACGGACTTCAACACGATATGCCGAGCATAACGAAAAAGACAGCGAAAGAGATTTTGAACTTTCAAAACTCGGTATTAAAGTGTTGCGATATACAAACAAAAGTATAAATAAAAATTTCAATGATGTGTGTAATGATATTCTTACACACTTGGGATTGACTTGGGATGATTTGAAACAAAAGTGATGAGAAAGACGATAGTTTGTACAAACTCCGTTCCCCTCATCCACCGCAAGCGGTCCCCCTTCCCCTCAATGGGAAGGCTAATTATTTTGTAACTAAAAAGGAAATAATAAATGAAAAAAAGAGTATTTTTAATTGTTCTTGACTCGTGTGGGGCGGGAGCTATGCCTGACTGCTTGAGTTTTGGCGACCACGATTGCCACACGATTAAAAGAATTTCAACATCCGACAAATTTTCCTGTGAAAATCTTTGGAAAATGGGTATCGGAAATATAGATGGCCTTGATTTTCTTGGCACAAATAACAATCCAACTGCCCTTGTTGCACGCTTAACAGAGCGTTCAATGGGCAAGGACACAACAATAGGACATTGGGAAATTGCAGGAATCGTTTCTGAAAATCCCCTTCCCACCTATCCTAACGGATTCCCACAGTCCGTTCTTGACGAATTTTTCGCAAAAACGGGCAGAAAAGTAATTTGCAACAAACCCTATTCAGGTACTGACGTTATTCGTGATTTCGGTAACGAGCATTTGGCAACGGGCGACCTCATCGTTTACACAAGTGCTGACTCCGTTTTTCAAATTGCCGCGCACGAGGACATCGTTCCTATCGAACAGCTCTATGAATATTGCCGTATCGCGCGTGAAATCCTTTGCGGAGAACATTCAGTAGGACGCGTTATTGCACGTCCATTTGAAGGTGAATACCCATTCAAGAGAACAGCAAATCGTCACGATTTCTCTCTTGAACCCTATGGACAAACCGTTCTTGATGCACTTGTTGAGCAGGGTAAGACGGTTTATGCTATCGGCAAAATTTATGACATTTTTGCAGGCAAGGGCGTGAGCTACAAAACCTTTACTCACTCAAATAAAGAGGGCATGGACCTCTCCCTTGACGCACTCGACCACGATTTCAATGGTCTTTGCTTTATAAATCTTGTTGATTTCGATATGCTCTACGGTCACCGTCAGGATATCGACGGCTACGCAAACGCATTTGCTGAGTTTGATAGATGGCTTCCCTCTTTCACTCATGGAATGAGAGATGACGATATTCTTATTATCACCGCCGACCACGGTTGTGACCCAGGGGACAGCCACACCGACCACACAAGAGAATACGTTCCCTGCATTATGTACGGTAAAAATATTACTCCCGGTAACCTCGGTACGCGTATGACATACGCCGACATCGCCGCAACCGTTGCCGATTACCTCGAAATTGATTATTCCTGCCCCGGCAACTCTATGCTTGGGGATGAGTAATGCCTTCCCCTGAGGGGAAGGGGGACCATCTTTGATGGTGGATGAGGGGAACACCATTTGTGTTGTACAATGGTTTTTTTCAAATTCACATAGCACATAAATTTAAAGAAATATTATGGCAATTTATCACAACAAAAACTATGTTCCATTGGCACAAAAATTAAGAAAAGAAATGACACCCGAAGAAAAGCATCTTTGGTATGATTTTCTTAAAAAGTTG
>JAZKZP010000082.1:0-6736 GCA_045612715.1 Eubacteriales bacterium | reverse complement strand
ATGAGTCCGATGTTTGGTATGAAGCAAAAGAAATCGTAAAGAATCGCCTTAAAGCTCCGTCTACTGCTTCTTTCTGTAGTAAATCAAGTGCTACAATCACCAAAAGCGGCAATACATGGACTATAAAAGGATATGTTGATGCCGAAAACAGTTTTGGTGCAATGATAAGAAACGATTTTACAGTTGTCTTAGTATTCAAAAACGAAACACAATATACCATTAGTAATTGCACTATTACCCCCAGATAGCAACTTGAAACAACACATAAAAGCTCAGCGAGCCTACTCAATCAGGCTCGCTGTTTTACCTTAGTATATCTATGTATTTATATACCGTATTTCTGCTCAAATTACATACTCTTGAAAACTCAGAGAGATTCAATTCTCCACTCAAATATGCTGGATAATGCCTATAAAAAATCTGTGGAATATCATCCTTTGTCATTTGCGGTCTGCCTAGCTTAACGCCTTTAGCTTTCGCATTTGCCATGCCAGAGCGCACTCTTTCTCTAATCATACCGAGTTCAAGCTCTGCGAATACTCCAGACATCTGAATAAAGGCATTTGACATGGGATCAAGTCTGCCAAGAGTGCAATCAACGGTGATGCTCCCCTTGATAATCAATTTAAGTTTCTTCTCTTTGACTATTTCTATAATCTCACATAATTGCTTTGTGCTTCTGGCGAGTCGGGGAACTTCAAGAGTGATTATTGTATCACCTTCGCTGACTGCATCAAATAAAGCTAACTGTTTCTGCTTAACCTCAGAATCGCCATGTTCATATTCAAAATAAACCTCGTCTGCGCCCTCTGCTTTCAGCTCTCTGAGCTGTCTGTTTATATCCTGCTTGCTCTCATTGGTAGAGCATCTTGCATATCCATAAGTCATAGTTGCAAATCCTTTTCTCATACAATATTTGCGGCTGGCTGCTTAATGGCAGCTTGCGGTTCAGCCTTGCGTTGATTTAGCTGGGGTGCAGTTCTTCACTGCACCCACTGCCGCAATCTTTATGCTATTGAAAATCTCTTGCTGGCAACTTGCTTTGTGTAGTTCTTATAGAGTTCCGCATATTCCTTCTTGAATGCAGTGCTATCGAACCTATTTGAAAGCACCGAAGTCCATCTGATTATGTATGCTCCGACCTGGAGTTCTTCAGTTCCTCTTTCGAGCATCTGCTCTTTAATACAATCTCTGAGAGCTTCAACCTCGTTCTGAGCTTCTTCGAGAATTGCTTCCCACTCTCTAAGCTGTTCTACCTTGCTAATCATTTCATTCTGCGACATTTTATTATCTCCTTTTCATTTAGGGTGTTGCCCTTGTTTCTGTATATATTATACACGAATTCTCGTGTATTGTCAATAGGCAATATGCACGAATTTTAGAGTATATTTTTATTTATTTTATACACTTGATTTCGTGTATGCTTTGTGCTATAATAATAATGGTTTATAATAACGTTGAAAGGCGGCAGAAAATGGCTTTAAAGTATAAAATCAACATCTTAGATGCGCTAAAAGATAAAGGTTATTCCTCTTATACCTTGCGCAAAGAAAAGCTCTTATCTGAATCAACTATCCAAAAGTTGAGAGCTGGAGAGGGAGTTGCCTGGGATAATCTTGAAACTCTTTGCAAACTTCTTGATTGCGATATTTCCGAGCTTCTGGAATACCAAAAGGAAGGGTAAGTGTTCATGAAATGGTGTTCCCATTTTTCTGAACATAAATAGGCTGTTTTGAGAGGGATTTTTGCACTTTTGAGTGCTTTGTTATTTGCTCATCAAAACAGTTGATTTTCTGAACACCCCCGATATATTTCGGGAAAAACTTTTTTAAATTACCGAAAAGGCAATATGCCTGGTCTCGACTCCCACTAAGAGTGATTTTTATTTCAAAACACGATATTCCCGACTGTTTTCGATAGAATTATAAAACACCGTAAAACGAGTTTGAGGGATAAATACGAAAATGGCGGTGGTTGCTTCTGAGAGTTTCCCATCTGGGTTTTATTCTCTCTAAGGCAACCACCGCCACATTTACATCTTAAAATCCTTAAATATGTCATCTAAAGATTTTTTCAGAGCCGCATCAAGACTCTTTTCCATTATTCTGAAAATTTCAGCTTCAAGTGCTGACTGTTTCTTTTTCTTCTTTTTCTTTTCATCTGCTCTTTTGAAATTACGCACTCTCATTATTTAATCACCGTCTTTATATTAATATTCACATCTGAAATATCATTTTCATCATGAAGTGCTTTTTGTTCTTCTCGCTGTGCTTCAATCTTATTATAGATTTCCTAACGTTGTATCATGTAATTTTCTTGTGCGCTTTTGCCATTGGTTACAAACCGAGTCCAATAATGGCAACCATACTTATCAGTAATATTACCAGTCAAATAATCACATACTGTCATATTTTTTCTCCCTTCTGGATATATAATATTCCATTGAGGTTTTGGCTACAAAAGCCGCATCAGCGGCTTTTTGCCAAAACTCAATGGATAGATAACATTTTTCTCTACTATTTATGAAAATTCAGTCTGTTGTATTATCAAAATTAAACCCATAAAAAAGAGTTACTTTTTGCTTAATAATAATCTTTAATACTATTACCAAGTAAAAAGTAACTCTTTTATTCTGTATTATTCCACCATGCTAACGGTTCAATTATCTGCCCCAGTGTTCTAAACGTGGCGTCATGGATTTTTTCTGAAATATTCTTTTTGGTTATAATCGCAAACTCTTTTTCAAGAACGTTTTTTGCACTGCATACAGTCGATTCCGATATACCGAGTTCTGCCGCAATCTCCCGATTTGTTGATATACAACCATTGTTATATACTATCCATACATAAAGCTTTAGAACGTTTGCCCAGGCAACACCTTCCGAATATTTATGCTTGATTACTAAATCTACCCATTCGAGAGGGAGTGAAATATCTGTTGCTTTTGGATGCACCGACAAAATTTGTGTTCTTCCCTCACTCTTGCAATTAATCCAGCATCCAGAGTCCAAACAATTCAATGCTTGTCTTATTCTGTTTCTATTGCGGCTCTGAGGGGTAACAGATAAGTAATTGCAAATATCTGTTAAATTCCCTATAAACTCACCGCCACTTGCCGCAATCATTGCCAGGATATTGAATTGGTCTTTTGGAAGTCGCAACCATTCTTTGTAGAAGATGCATTCTTTCATACTATGCAACCTCTGCCAATGCCTTATTATTTACGTTACTATCAAGAAGCTCGAGATCAAGTCCGAACTCTTCAACTTTGGGGTATTTCTTTAAAAACCACTTTTTAACGGTGGGGTATCTCTTTGCCTCACTATGACACAAAGAAATAAAGATGTTATCTTCCAGTTCAGCCAGTGCTTTAGAAAGTTCCAGAGAGGGAGTGTATTTGATTATATACCTTCTCATATAATCATAGGTTAATCCCTTGTAGGATTCCTTTGCAGGGTTCTTCTTTACTTGCTTTATCTCGATTTTATATGTTGGATATGATGCTTGAACCTTTGTTAATGCCTTGTATTCTTTAGATGATGAAACCGATGCTTTTTTAGCAAAAGAATTACTTATCAAAATCTGCTCATTTGCAAAATCAACCTTTATAGGATACTTAACTGCTTTCATGTTCTTATCTCCTTTCCATTATATAGCTTTCTTAAGATCAGAGTATTTTGCGAAGAACCACTTCTTAATCTCAAAGAAGGATGTTTTTTCGAGATTTTCACCAGCTTTTTCATCTCTCATCTTCTTAAACTCTTCCATGATTTTACCGTCATCATCGTGCATCTTGATGTAGTTCTCCATTGTTCTAAGAGTGAGGCGGCTACTTACAGAGGTTTTCTTAGAAACTTCTCTAACGATTACTTGATAATTAGGATTATCAGACTTAATCTTTTTGAGTTCTTTGTATGCGGTGGAGTTATATACACTTGCCGCCTTGGCATACTTCTTGGTGATTACGATAGTTCTCTCTTCGTGGTCAATTCTTACTGCGTTCATGGTTATTTACCTTTCTGAGCCTTTTATTATAATTTATTTTTTGTTTGTTGGTTGACGGCTCGCTCTCAACCTTACGAGTATATTATACCACAACGAAACCGATTATCTGGCGTTTTAAATGCACAGCATAAAAGTTTTTGATAAAAATTTTAGCGGCTTTGTAAGTAAATACAAAACCGCTTATTTCATTTCATATTCAATTTTGCCCTTGCCGCAAATTTGTCTAAAAGATTGATGTTTTCCACTTCCTTTGCCACATCACTAACCAATAGATTTACGTAGTTCTGCGTTATTTGCAAACTGCTATGACCGAGCAGTTTCGAGAGGGATACAACGTTGCCACCGTTTAATATCCATTGTTTAGCAAACGTGTGTCTATATCGGTGAATGCCAGTTGTTTCTACGCCATGTCTTTTGTTGTATTCGTAAAGCATACCATACGATGTGCTTTTGGATAATTGCGCTCCGAATACATTACAGAACAAAAAATCTTCATCCGATTTATGCTGTCTATATTTCAGAAACTCCTGGAGTATTCCGCTTAAAGTTTTATTAAAAGGAACGATAAGAGGCTTTCTGTTTTTGGTGACCGTTATATAAACTACACTGTTATCGAAATCAACATCTTTGATTTTAATATATCTCAAACTGCGCTGTCTAACTGCCGTAGAGAAAAGAAAATTAGTAATCACCCAAGATTGATACTCTAAGAACTTACACTTTTTTATATTTGGTTTTTTTAAAAGCTTCATAAGCTCTGCATCGGTGTATGTTTCTACACCAGTTCTATCAACCTTGATGGCTTTCATTTTGAAATGGGGTAAATACCCCTCATTCATCAGAAAATGCATTGTAGTAATAAAATCACGCAGATAGGCATTGATGCTAACATCGTTGTTCAATGTTTCTCTTAGAAAGACTACATACTTCTGGTATAGCTTTTCATCAATATCACTAACCGCCATTTGCATATCAAAAAACTTTGCAAATTGAACGTAACTTTGGCGGTAATGATTGATAGTTCCTTCTCTTAAATTTCTGGCTCTGCAATTATCTAAATACTTATTGCATCCCTCTTCTAACGTTAGAAAATCATCCCTAATCATCTGTAGTTTTTTCATCATTTTCACCTCAAAAAAAGTTGGACACATTACTTAGGAAAAACCTAAAATGATGTGTCCAACTCAATTTTTTAGTTAAAAGATGTTATTAAGATGTTTTCTTCTTGTTTTAGACTTCTTTAAAACTTGTATAAAAGATGTAAAAAGCCTTATAAATCAAGGGAAAATCGACTTAATTATTTGCTTGCCTCTTCGATAGCAACCGCAACGGCAACGGTCATACCAACCATGGGGTTGTTACCTGCGCCGATGAGACCCATCATTTCGACGTAAAAGTGCCTGCGGCACTTTCGGGGGAGATAAAAAAGCAAGTGCTTTCAACTAAAAATAGAATGTATTCCATGAGTGAACTACATCATATTGATGTGTTCTTAGACACATTATAGATCAAATTTAAGCAAAAATCAAGTATCTTTTAACATCTTTTTAAGAACTTTTATTCAAGTTTTAATATCTTTAAAACAAGTATGCTTAAAAATCAATCATACATCCCACGGATTTTATCAAGATACTGCTTAAAATCTTCGACTACTGGAGAGGGAGAAACAATTTTCATCCTCTTACCAAATCCGCATACCCAAGCAAAGAATTGATCACTCACAGCAACATTGACGGTTGCTTTAAGATAATCACCGTTTGTATCCTTGTTATAAACAACGCCTTGTGTTCCAAACCTATCAACAACAGTATCCAAGAGGAAAGGAATAAAGCTGATGCACACGTGTTCTTCTTTGCCGTGGAACATACCGAAATGCTCTTTTACATATTCCGAGAGTTTTATACTCTTGAACTCTTCTTCACCGCATCTTGGCTCATTGGTGAGTCTGATATTGCGCATCCTATCAACTCTGAACGTGCGCATCTTGCCCGATTTATCATCGAGAGAGAGCAAATAATAATTACCGTCATTTATCATCAAGCAAAAAGGACTTACGATATAATCTTCACCGCCTCGCCTTTCAACTCTTTTGGCTACGTTCTGAATGCTATATTTAACATACTTAAATTTGATTTTTTCGGGTATGTGCTTTTTACCGTCAAGCACCTTTCCCATCGCATCACTTATGGTCTGAATGTTTTTATAAAGAGTTGTATTATCCGTTTTAATTCTATCCGTCAAATAAGCATCATGCTTAATTTTATCAGCATCATATATGCTTAAATGTTCCATTAGAATATCAATTAAATCATCGGTTTTATCCGCATCAACAAACTTAGCTGTATAAACGCATTCAGCCAAAAGACGAATATCTTCAAGAGTATATTTTCTCTGGTGAACATAATAACCTCTACTCTTGGCATCATAACGAATTGCGCAGTTCTCTTGGTCTTGGCACAATTCTTTTGCTTTTTCCATATCCTCAGCGCATCCTTCGAGCACCAAAAGCATCTGGTTCATTTCTTCGATGTCTTTATACACCGACCTACGTTCAGCATGAATTTCCAGGGTTTTCAAATAAGTCTGAATGCTATTATCTTCATCAACATTTTCTTTGCGCTCGGGTGCAATTTTAATTGTATGCGCTTCATCTGAATTACGCATCAGATAATTATAAATAATATAAGGCTTCATTCTCTGATAATCTTTTTTTCCATGTCCTTCTTTCATA
>JAZKZP010000081.1:0-2135 GCA_045612715.1 Eubacteriales bacterium | reverse complement strand
AGGGCGTCAGAGAGAAAAACAGCACTATGTTCAGGCTCACCTTCGTTTATCGCGTATGCGCATTTTGGCAACGGGAAGTCAAAATCCTTTTTAAGTGATTTAATTCGTTTATTGAGTTCTTCATCTAACAAAGCGCTCTTTCTTCCACCATGGTAAAACGCATAATGAGCTTGCGCAAAAAGTGAAAGAAGTGCATCGTAAGAAAGATTTGCCAGTTCAGATAAGCTGACTACATTAGTATTGTCGAGCGCTTCTTTAAAAAGCGAATTCACGTCAACACCAAGAGCTTTTGCTAAATCCGGTAAAACGGATATATCTGGGTTAGAAATTCCATTTTCCCATTTAGATATAGACTGACCTGTAATACCCAGCCGTTCTGCTAACTGTTCTTGTGTATATCCGCAAAGTTTTCGATAATATGCAATGTTTTGATTTAAATACATAAGTTCAACCTCCTGCTTTCTGTGTATATTATACCACACTTACAAACAACTGTAAAGATAGTATTTTGATAGTCATATTGATAATATTGCAACTACTGGTTGGAAATCACTTCCGGATTGAAGAGCTTTATATTATTGACTGGTGAATATTAGATAGATTTAGTAAAAAACTATGTTACGAATAAGTCGATTTTGAGAGCAAAGTGTGGGGGCTGAATCCATTACAGTATGATAAAAAGGAACGGTGCAAACCTTAGTTTACACCGTTCCTTTTTGGCGGAGCGGGTGGGATTCGAACCCACGTGCGGTTGCCCGCAAACTGATTTCGAGTCAGCCCCGTTATGACCTCTTCGATACCGCTCCGTATTAAATTTTGAAGCGATTCTTAATCTGTTGTCCCTTCGGGACAATGATTTCGATGTCATCATAGTTGCCAAGGCAACAGTTATGACCTCTTCGATACCGCTCCGTATTAAATTTGGTTGATGTTCAATCAACGTGCAATATTATATCACATTTCAAATAATATTTCAAGAGCTTTTGCGAAATTTCTTTAAAAAATTACGATTAAATTGCCTTTATTGTGTAAGTGTTGCCCCAACCCTGCAAAATTTCAACCCGTCTGAACCCACTTTCTAGCAGAACTTTAATTTCATGTTCAACAGTAAGCGGAGTATCGTAGTGGTAAAACTCGTTATCCGATAAATTTTGTTCTTTTTTAAGTCGTAGATACTCGTTTCTGAAAAATAGCTCTTCATTATCGTCTTTAGCAAAATAATCTGTCAGAATAAAGTATCCGTTCGGTTTTAAAGCATTACGCAGTTTGGTATAAAGAGGTTTTTTCTCATTTGCAGTGAAGTGATGCAAAGACTCTACCGACACGGCAGCATCGAATTTACTTAAACCGAAATCTGCGTCAAAATATGAACCGCAAATCAGCTTGATGTTTTTGTCGCTATGTTTTGAATTCAAAACGGAGAGCATTCCTTCGGCGAGGTCTATTCCCGTAATGTAAGCTGTTGGATTAAGCTTGTAATATTCATCGAGTTCAAGGCCTGTGCCACAGCCAAGGTCGAGGACGCACGCGCCATTTTCCTTGGGCAATAGCTCTGCTGTATATGGGTAAAATATTTGAGCCGATTCTATGCATTCAAGCATATGAGTTTCGTATTCATCAAGTCTGGAATCAAAGAACTGATTCATTAATTCAAGTCTCATAAAAAGCCTCTTTAAGTTTTTGATAATTTATTATAGCACAGCAACGATATTTATTCAAGTGAAATCAATAAAAATAGCTTTGTATTTTCTATATTTTGCTTTTATATATTGAAACGATATTAAAAATATGTTATAATAGTACATATCTAAAATTTGGAGGCAGTTCAATATGAAAATTACATTTATGGGCGCGGGAAGCAGCGTGTTTGTTAAAAAAGTTCTTGGTGATACTCTTATGTGTGAATGCTTCAAGGATGCTGAGATTGCTCTTTATGATATTAACAGTGAAAGACTTGAAGATTCTTATATGCTGATTACACGTCTCAACAAAGTCATTAACGGCAATCGAGCTAAAATTAAGAAATATCTTGGCGTTGAGAATCGCAAAAAAGCTCTCAAGGGCGCGAACTTTGTAATCAACGCTATTCAAGTTGGACTTTACGATCCTTGCACCAAAATAGACTTTGCAATTCC
>JAZKZP010000080.1:0-10101 GCA_045612715.1 Eubacteriales bacterium | reverse complement strand
ACCCACTTCTCAACACAGCAGAATACGACACAGACCATAAAAGCTCAGCCCTCAAAAAAGGAATGAACCCCTGCTGTAGCGGATTTCAGGTACAGGGCTCCGCTAATTCCCCGGCTGGTATGGCCTTATTTCGTGGCCTTTTAAATTTTTTCACATATACGATACATATTATAGCATATCTCAATTCATTTTGCAAGTGATTTTTGATATTTTATTTGAACTTTATTTTAACCTTCAGTTTATATTTTCATATACTGAAAATAACGCGACTGCATCAATCAATATTTTGGTAAATTGGAATTTGTTTGTATGTTGGCACTCGCTTTTTACGATAAAAAAGTTTTTGTCCAACTTTTTTCAAAAAGTTGGCGGGGGTACGGGGCGAGTAGCCCTGTGCTACGCCATTTCTTTTTTGCAAAGCTTTTTTCTTTGTGGCTATAATGCCAAAGAAAAACGCGCCTATCAAGTCTTGATAGCAAAAGTCTTTAGCCACTTTTCTTTGACGGCATAGGCGCAAAGAAAAGTTAACAAAAGAAACGCCGAAATGCGCTCACGCCGCGCGGCGGGTACTTTTTTGAGAAAAAGTAACCAAAAAACTTTTTTATCGTTTGGTGCGGTGCGAACAACATGCGCGACAAATCAAAATTCTAACAACTAACTTAAAATAAAAAGGAGAACCACATGGCAGAACTAAATTCAAACGGTTATCTCATTGTCAAGGTAGCAACCGCTAATGGAGCTATTCCAATCGAAAATGCCTCGGTTATCGTTCAAGGCAAGGATGAGGACAATCAAAACATCCTTTTATCCCTACTTACCGACCGCGACGGACTTACTCCAAGAATAACCCTCCCCGCACCACCAAGAGAACTTTCAGAATCTCCCTCTCCATCAAGCAAGCCGTATTCCAGCTATAATATCGACATTTTTAAAGAGGGCTACTATCCTCAGCACTACAACGGCACACCAATTTTTCAAAACGTAACCGCAATTCAAAATGCACAAATCGTTCCAACAGCAGAGTTTGATGCCCAAAATCCTTATACTAACGACGGGCAGATATTTGACGAATACGAAAATCCCCACCTTTACAATTAGGAGGAAACCTTATGCCAGAGCTTCCAACCATTCCCGAATTTATCACCGTGCATCTCGGCGCACCTGACTCCGCCGCGCAGAATATCACTCTTCCCTTTGCAGATTACATAGCAAATACAGCTTCAAGTGAAATCTACCCAACATGGCCAGAAAACGCCATTCGCGCCAATATTTATGCCCAAATTTCCTTTGCCCTAAACAGAATTTACACCGAATTTTATCGTTCGCGTGGCTACGATTTTGATATCACTAATTCCACAGCATACGACCAGAGCTTCGTCAACGGACGAAACGTTTTCGAAAATGTGCGAAGAATCGTTGACGAAATTTTCAACTCCTACATTCGCAGACGAGGCAATATCGAGCCACTTTTTGCCGCCTATTGCGACGGTATTGAAATTCAATGCAACGGACTTTCCCAATGGGGCTCAGTTGCGCTCGCAGAGGACGGCTACACTCCCTATGAAATCCTGCAATATTACTACGGCAACGATATTGATATAATCACCAATGCCGTGGTCGAGGGAGCATCGAGTAGCGCTCCGCCATTTCCTCTCTCGCTTGGTATGTCGGGCGACAGGGTGCGTATTCTTCAGCTCCGTCTGAATAGAATTTCTGACAACTATCCCTCAATTCCCAAAGTAGCGACCGTTGACGGTATTTTCGCAGAGGATACCGAGGCTGCGGTCGTTCGTTTTCAAGAGATTTTCGGTCTTTCTCCCGATGGAGTTGTCGGAAACGCAACTTGGTATGCGATAAATAGAATTTACAATGCCGTAAAGCGCCTCAACGAGCTTGACAGCGAGGGCATTCGTCTTGAAGAAGTGACAAAACAATACCCCGGTGCGCTCTCACTTGGCTCTATGGGGCTTGGAGTCAGCAATCTTCAATATTTTCTTGCCTATTTGTCCCAATTCTATTCGAGTATCACTCCCGTCAGCATCGACGGAACTTTCGGCAACCAAACGCGACAGTCGGTGATTTCGGCACAAAACACCTTTGGTTTAACACCCGATGGCGTTGTGGGAGAGGTCACTTGGAACGCCATCTATGACGCTTATCGCGGAATTGTTGACGAAATTCCGTTAAAATACGTTGAGGGCAACGTTCTTCCATTTCCGGGAATTATTTTGCGCACAGGCTCTGATAATGATTCAGTTCTGCTTTTGCAACAGTATATAAACGTGATAGCAGAGTTTTTTCCAGAGGTGAATTCCGTTGAGCTGACGGGCTATTTCGGTACACAGACCGACCGTGCAGTCAGGGCAATTCAAACTCTTTCAGGACTTGAAGCTAACGGAGTGGTCGCAGCAATTACTTGGAATGCCATCACCTCGCTTTACAGCGATATCGTGAACGGCTCGCGTCTAAATGACGGACAATATCCCGGCTTTGAGATAGGGGGTAACTGATATGTCAAGAATTTTTACCGAACGAGATGCAATATTAAATCTGCAAACCTATTTGCGCGCTCAAAGTTTAGTTGACCCAACAGCGCCAAAAGTTCCAATTGACGGCATTTTTGATACTCAAACTAAAAACGCACTAATAGAATTTCAGCTGAAAAACAATTTAGCTCCCACGGGCATAGCAGACCGTGCAACTTTTGATTTGTTGTATTCCCAATATCTTGAAATTTTACAAAGCACCTCACTTCCCGAGGCGATAATTCCCTTTCCATCATATCCAAGAGATTACACTATCAAGCGTGGAGAAAGGAGCTTTTTAGTATCGGTTTTGCAGTATATGCTCAATGAAATCGGCATAGTTTATAATGTATTTGACGCACTTGAAATTAACGGCGAATATGATGCAGAAACAGAAAAAATCATTCGTGATTTTCAAGAAAGGAACGGACTTTCTCCCACAGGCGAAACCGATAGAACCACCTGGGGACGCATTGCGCGCATCTATAATCTCACACTACACTATATCGACCAAAATTAATTGCTAATTGATAGATTCAAATTTTGATTTGTAGCGCACTATGTTCGCACAAACCCACCTGTTGTTTCGTCCACCTTTTCAAAGGTGGCGCCCTGCGCGTAGCAGAGCCGCGCGGCTTGAGCGCATCGCCGTTTCTTTTTTGCAAAGCTTTTTTCTTTGCGGCTATAATGCCAAAGAAAAAAGCGTCTAACAAGTTTTGCTATCTAAAAATAGTGCCACTAACTATAGCGACCACTTGTCTTTTATCCACTTTTTCTTTGAAACCAGAGGCACCTTCTTTCTTGCCTGACTTACGTCAGACATTTGCTAACGCAAAAACGAAAGCGAAAAAGTTCCCAAAAAGAAATGCCGTAGCAAGGGCTACGCGGCATGACCCGCGCCACTACGCGTGGAGCGGTCGCTTTTGAAAAAGCGACGCAAAACAATCGTGCAAAGTGTGTGCTAACTTCTTAGCGACAAATCCCAATTTAATATTAACTAACCGAGTACTAAAGCAAAAATCCGTCAATAATATAGGCAAATATCGTATCGGGAGAATATATGGAAAACAAATTTACCGGCAAAGCACAAAACGCCCTCAATCTAGCAATTGCGCATGCACAGGAATTGGGTAGCACCTATATCGGCAGCGAACATATTCTACTCGGTCTTTTGGACGAGCGCGACAGTGTTGCATCTCGAATGCTCTATAAACGCGGCATAGTATATAGCAAAATCAAGACCGATATATCTGAAAACACAATTCCAAACGCCAAAACATACCTTAATTTGAATAATCTCACTCCACGCGCCAAAAAAATTGTCGAAAACTCATACAAATTAAGTTCAAAACATGGGCAAAGTATGATAGGAAGCGAGCATATGCTCTATTCACTATTAAACGAAAGCGATTCCCCTGCAGTTAAAATTCTTGAGGAAAATGGACTTTACGTTCAAGAACTGCAAAGCGACATTCTTGCCTTTATTCAACTCTCGCAAAAATCTAACAAGCAAACCGAAAACAAACGCAAGGACGAAAAGTCCTCTCCCATTGAAAACTTTTCAAAAGACCTTATTTCACTTGCTAAGCAAGGAAAAATCGATCCCACGCTATGCCGCGAAAAAGAAACTGAAAGAATGGTGCAAATTCTTTCAAGACGAACAAAAAACAATCCCTGCCTCATCGGTGAGCCAGGGGTTGGTAAAACTGCTGTTGTTGAGGGACTTGCTTCGAGAATCGCTGACGGAAATGTTCCGCCGATGCTCAAAAATAAAACTATTTATGCGCTTGATATTCCATCTCTCATAGCGGGCGCAAAATATCGTGGCGAATTTGAGGACAGAATGAAAAGCGTTATGCAAGAATGCAAAACGAATCCTAACATCATTCTTTTCATCGACGAAATTCACACAATAATCGGCGCAGGAAGTGCCGAAGGTGCAATAGATGCAGCCAATATTCTAAAGCCTGCGCTTGCCCGTGGTGAGATTCAGATTATCGGCGCAACTACACTTGGCGAATACCGAAAGCACATCGAAAAGGATTCGGCTCTTGAACGCAGATTTCAACCAATAAAAGTAGCAGAGCCAACTATAGATGAAACAGAAAAGATACTTTTCGGCTTGCGTGAACGCTATGAAAAGCATCACGGTTTAAAAATCAGTGACGAGGCAATAATCGGAGCTGTTGATTTATCCGTGCGCTACATCAACGACCGATTTTTGCCTGACAAAGCAATCGACCTTGTTGATGAAGCGGCTTCGCGAGTCAAAATCAAAGGATATTCTTCAGCTTCACCTCTTGAAATTACAAAAAACAAGCTCAATAATCTTTTTTTAGAAAAGGAAATGGCGCTTATCGAAAACGATTTTGAAAAAATAAAGGAGCTAAAGTTAAAACAGATAACTCTTGAAAAAAGTATAGAAAAACTAACAAAAAAAGCTATACAACTTCCATCCTTGACAGTTGAATATGAAGATGTTGCCAAGGTAGTTACCGATTGGACGGGTGTGCCCGTTGACAAATTGATTGAAGCCGAAAGCAACAAGCTCCTCTCACTTGAGAGCGAATTGAAATCAAGAATCATAGGTCAGGATGAAGCAATAGAGCTAATTTCATGTGCAATAAGACGTGGCAGAATCGGATTGAAATCCCCAGAACAGCCAACCGGATCATTCATTTTCGTAGGTCCTACAGGAGTGGGAAAAACGGAGCTTTGTGTCGCGCTTTCAGAGATACTTTTCGGAACAAAAAATGCGCTTTTACGCTTTGATATGTCCGAATATATGGAAAAGCATAGCATCTCAAAGCTTATCGGCTCGCCTCCCGGATACATTGGATACGGAGAGGGTGGGCTCTTAACGGAAAAGGTCAGACGAAATCCATATTGCATCATACTATTTGATGAAGTTGAAAAGGCTCATCCCGAAATATTCAATCTTTTGCTTCAAATTCTTGAGGATGGAACACTGACTGACGCGCAGGGACACAAGGTCAGCTTTAAAAATGCCTTAATTGTTATGACATCAAATCTCGGCTCAATTAACCCATCAAAAACAAATTCTCTGGGCTTTTTTAATTTAAACGATGAAAAAAGCAAGTCTAACGAGCGTGAAAAAAGCATAAAAAAAGCTCTTGAGAGCACATTCAAACCCGAATTTTTGGGACGCATCGACGAGATTGTCATATTCAACTCTCTATCTAAAGAAAGTCTTGAAAAGATTTGTATGCTTATGCTCACAACTCTTAGTGAACGCCTAAAAAAACTTGGCATTGAACTTGAATTTGATAAATCAGTAACATCAAAAATTGTCCTTGAGGCATACGAAGATGGCTCGGGTGCGAGAAAGCTTCGTCATAAAATCCGTCGACTTATTGAAAATCCCCTCTCTGTCAAAATGATTTCTGGTGAAATTGAAAAAGACGATAGCATCATAGCCTTACTTGATAATGAAAACATCGTATTTAAAAAATTGACAAACGCGAATTGCAATAAAAAGAGAAAATGATTCTAACTTACCATTGGCATTATATGGCGAAAACACCAAAAACGGTGGGATTCACTTTGAATCCCACCGTTTTTATATTATTTTGCATCAAATCTTTCTTCTATCTTCTCTGCTTGGCTTTTACCCGAAGTAATTTCGGAGATTTTGCGTGAAATTTCGTCAGCAAACTGCTCTTTCACAGCAAATTGCACAGCAACGCTGTCCGAATAATCGGTTGTATCAATTATAGCATCATATCTTTCAAGTTCAAGTCCAATTCTTTGATAATCGGAATACGAACAAGCCACTTTTAATACAACGTAATTTTCAAATTGAGCGATTCCCGCTGCTTCAACTGCCATTTTAGCACCCAATGAGTACGCGTGAACAAGTCCGCCAGTGCCGAGCAAAGTACCACCAAAATAACGTGTAACAACCACGCAAACATCATCAACACCACTCTTGACAAGCATATCGAGTATGGGCTTGCCTGCAGTTCCCTGTGGCTCTCCGTCATCACTGTAACGGCACAAAATTCCGCCCTTCATCACATATCCATAGCAATTATGGGTTGCGTCCTTGTGCTTTTCTTTTATCTTCTTAACAAAAGCAAGTGCCTCGTCCTCATTCGTCACGTGCTCGCAGTAGCCAATGAACACCGAGCGTTTCTCCTCAAAACGAGCCTCTCCATAGCCCTTGACCGTTATATATACTTTTTCTTCTGCCATAGTAAGCTCCTTTCAGAAATTGCCTTTCCATCGAGGGGAAGGGGGACCGCTTTAGCGGTGGATGAGGGGAACGCCATTTACATCTAACAAAACGGCTTTTTCCACCATAAATTCACTAAAAATCTTCCAAATGCTCTTTTGCAAATTTTGTTAAATATGTTTCAAGTGGTTCCATATCATAAAATTCATTGTCATAATCATCAAATGGATATGCTTCATATTTATCCTCAAATTCACCCAAATCTTCAATATCAAAAAACGTCAAATCAGAAAAATCAATTCCGCTAGATGAAATAAAATCATCAAACAATTTTTGGTGTTCAAAAGCACCTACAATAGCCATATATTCACTTATAAATGGTGCCACCATTCGACTTGAATTAACAAAGAATTGACAAAGACCACCATTATTAACTTCTACTTCAAGCCAATTTAAAGAATAAAAAATTTTTTGAGAAGGATTTAATGCATCTACACCTTCCTTCCAACTTTCAAAACTATCCACTTTTTGTTCCGTTTTAACCATTACGGCATAAAACAATTCATTGTCTGTTAATGCATATAATTCGTCAGTTGACATTGCGAGATACACTTTATCATTTTTAAACATTAGAATAATCTCATTCGTAAGATTTTACATCTTTTATTAAGTACAAATTTCGTTCCCCTCATCCACCGCAAGCAGTCCCCCTTCCCCTCAATGGGAAGGCAAAAACGCAAAGCAAATTTTAGAAAATCACTCTATAAGAGGGATTTTCGTAGTTCGGTTGATTAAATCCTTGGCGAAAATTTATTTTCGTAAAAGGATTTTAACAGGCGAACCGATAATTCGTTTGCGAATTATCGAAAATTTGCGTCCAGTCAGCGCAAACTCACTTATAAAAGTTTTTCGGGGTGTGGGGCGGTTTTTCAAAAAAGCCCCACATCTTCACTTTGTAACTTTATTAATACTCCTCAACGTCCTGTGGTCTATTTACGTCATATTTTTTGAGCATACCGCGGACTTTTTGGTCAACCGTTGCAACAACTGTAACACCCTCATAGCCATATTCAACGCTCTCAACGGTTGCGTTTTTATAAAGAATATTGAGTGCGCCCTGCTCGGAATTGGGAATAACAAACGTAACCTTGCTCTTGCCTTGGTGGATAATTTCTTCGACCTTTTCAAGCAAAGTATCAATTCCCTCTCCGCTTTTTGCAGAAATTGCGCAAACCACACGGTTGGGATCTTCATTATTCGCAATATAGGATGGCAATTCTGCAGAAATTCCTAAATCGCACTTATTGTATACATAAATTGTGGGCTTTCCTGCTGCACCAAGCTCGGCAAGAAGTGACTCTGTAACCTCAAGCTGCGCTCTCGCCTCGTCGTCGTGCGCATCAATTACTATCATCAAAATATCGGCATAAACCGCCTCGTCAAGCGTCGATTTAAACGCTTTTACAAGATGGTGGGGCAATTTTCTAATAAATCCAACGGTGTCGGTAAGCAAAACTGTTTCACCACAGGGCAATTTCAACTTTCTTGTGGTCGGGTCAAGCGTTGCAAAGAGCTTGTTCTCTGCCAAAATGCCCGCATCAGTAAGTGTATTAAGCAATGTTGACTTGCCCGCATTCGTATAACCAACAATGGCAATCTGCGGAATCTGACTCTTATCCCTGCTTGCACGCATCGTCATTCTGTTCTTTTCAAGCTCGTCAAGTTCACTTTCAAGCGCAACAATACGGCGCTTCATATGACGTCTATCGCTCTCGAGCTTACTTTCACCGGGACCTCTTGTACCAATACCACCACCAAGACGTGAAAGCTCTGTTCCCTTACCAATAAGTCGGGGCGCTGTATAACGCAACTGCGCAAGTTCAACCTGAAGTTTTCCCTCACCCGTAGTCGCATGTAGAGCGAAAATATCTAAAATCAACATTGAACGGTCGATAACGCTAATATCGTCACCGAGATCGTCCTCAAGATTTCTAATTTGCGAAGGAGAAAGTTCTGCATCAAAAACAACAAGCTTCACTCCATTATTTCTGCAAAGCTCGGAAAGTTCCCAAACCTTACCACTACCGATAACAGTTCTTGGGTCGGGAGTTTCCTTGTTCTGCACAAGGCGAGCAACCTCCTCGCCACCCGCAGTATCAAGAAGTCGCGCAAGCTCGTCAAGCTCCTTTTCGACCTCTTCGGCATTTGTATCTCTTGTAACTATGCCAACAAGAACTGCACTTGATATGTGTTCCTTGGCATCATTAAAATTCAACTGCATATATATTCACCTCCAAATTTCACAAGCATTGATTCGCTTGCATTTCTTTTGTTAGGATATGATGAATCAATAAAAATTACACTTCCTTTTTCGTTAGCATAATTTAAAAGACCGTTTTCTTCAAGACGACGACGCGTGTTAATAGATGTACCCAAACTTCCATCAAAAATTTGTACATTTTCACCCAAAATCGAAGAAATTTCTTTCTTTACCAACGGATAATGAGTGCATCCAAGCACAACGGCATCGAGGTTTTCGCTTTTAAGAGGAGAAAGTAACTCTATAAGAAAGCTATGTAAAGCTTCCCCTTCAATCTCGCCTCGTTCCACAAACTCAACAAGACCGGGGCACGCAAAAGGAATTACCTTTGCATCATTTCCAAATCTTAAAAGCAAATTCGCAAATTTTTCTTCCTGTAGCGTGAGCGGTGTGGCAAGAACAGCAACAGTTGGTTGCTCCTTAACCTTCACCGCAGGTTTTAGGGCAGGCTCAACACCAATAATAATATCATTTGGATATTTCGCTCTCAAATCCGCAACAGCAACACTTGTCGCCGTGTTGCATGCAATAACGAATGCCTTTATTCCCTCAGCTTTAAGGCGTTCATAAATAGAAAAAGTCAGTGCACGCACCTGTTCTGCACTTTTAACACCGTATGGTGCGTTTGCAGTATCACCAAAATATATAAAATTTTCATAAGGTAACACCGAAATAAGCTCTTTTAAAACACTTATTCCGCCCATTCCCGAGTCAAAAACCGCAATGGGCAAATTCTTTTTCATCATAACTCACCTCAAGAAACACAATAAGGGCAAGTATGTGCGTTTGCACACAGCTTGCCCGTAGTTGCGAAATGTACTAATTTTAAAATTATTTTGCACTAGCCTGCAATCTCTTCTTGAACTTGTCAACTCTACCGCCAGCATCAACGAATTTCTGCTTACCAGTAAAGAAAGGATGACATTTAGAGCAAATTTCAACGCTTACATCTCCGCCCTTTGTGGACTTTGTTGTAACTGTTTCACCACAAGCACACTTGATTGTAACTTCTTCATACTTAGGATGGATACCTGTCTTCATTTTATTTACACCTCACTTTT
>JAZKZP010000079.1:0-13256 GCA_045612715.1 Eubacteriales bacterium | reverse complement strand
AATCGATTTCTTCAGCAAATACGTTGATTGTGAATAATGCAGCTATAACCAAGATTAGCAAAAACAAAGAAATAAATTTAATTTTTTTCATTTTTTCACCTCAATTCAAAATGAGGTGAGGCAGAGCCCCACCTCATTTTTTTATTCGTCTTCAGTTTCTTCAAGTGTGTAAATAGTAATGTAATTACTATATTCCCACTTTTCAAGAGTTGAAATGTGATTATCTTCGTCTACTAAATTAGTAATAAGAAATCTAACGTATTTTGCCTGACCGTCAAAATCCTCAACTGTAAAATTTGTATCCAAAGAAATAACAGTACCTTCACCAATTACTTCTTTGCCTGCATCATAAAGAACGTAACCTACAGAACATTCTTTATCAAAATCAATTACAACCTGAAAGCCTTCATTGATTTTAACGTAATCAGATACCAAAGAAATAGAATGATCATCTTGATAGATGCCATTAACCAAAGAACCAACTGCCCAATCGGTTCTGACTTCCTTATAACCGTCATCGGTCTTCTTAGGAATCAATGAAAGAATAAGTGTTACAGCAAGTACTATAAGCATAATAACACCGATAAATGACCAAATTCGCTTTGATCTTGAACTAAAATTTCTCATTTTTTTCTCCGCGTTTAAGCTCCGCACGAGCATTATTTTTTATTTATAAACCGTGCGCATCGGCTTATTTTCAAATCTATATACCCCGAAGGGTTGAGGTGATTCAAGATTTGACATCACCCCGAATTTTGTCTTCTTCTATCTGATTGAGTCTCTGCAATTCTTCGGATATCAATCTTTGATATTTTGGGTTTTTTGGTAATGGTGCATCATCAATAATTTTATTGAATTTTTCCTTACCAAAAACTGTATAAAGAGTCTTTAATGCTCCAAGTGGCTGAGTCATAACGTAACGTTCACAAGCTTCGAGGTTATATATAACACCGGGCTTACTATAAACCGAGATTTTCTCGGCTTCTTTTATAAAATTATCCCACCATTCAGAGACTTCCCAACGTCGTTTATTAGAGTCTTCTGATGGCTCTCTGAAGCACAAATAATTGTTGATTATTCCGAGATATAATTCTTGAAGTGATTTTATCTTAGCTATATCAACTGCATTTTGTGCATTAAGATCTTTAAGCTGCAGCTCGCATCTTATCCAATGCAGCTTGTCCTTATCAAATCCACGTTCTGATGCTTTATCGTAGATACGTATCAATACGTTAGATTTGCGAGAACCAAAGTAAACCGAGTTACCTTTATTTGAATATATACATTCATAATTTGTAACGCGAGAAGTGAAATGCTCCTGCCTGGTTGCATCGCAAACGGTATCGATATCAAATATACCAGTCATATCGTCGAAAGCGATATCCAAACGAGTGACGTGTATATTCAATGGATCATTACGAGCTAATACAAATAGCTCCTCATAATTGCCTGTACCATACGTTTCAAATGCTCTGCAACCTTGACCGGACATTTCGAGCCAAATGAAGCCGTCAGGCTTCATTTCTGAAATATATTTATCCTGTGTATTATAGTGTATATCCCAGTCGATATCATCATCGTTGTAATGAATTGAAATTCCGTTATAATATAAACGATTTTGATATCCATGAGAGCCTTTCACTTTGCTCCATGGACATTCATTTAGCCCTAACAACGTTATTAATTGTTTTACGTTATGATTTCTGGTAGTAAATGACAACCAGTCATAAATTAATCGATTTTCTTTTGGAAAATCCATTACATTATTAAGATTTTCCAACTTAATTTCCCCCTATATGTACGTATTAACCCCCTGTTAGCCGGGGGGGTTCTGCGGAATCCCACTTTTTCAGCAGGATTCCGCTAATAGTTTAATCAAATAGTAGTTCTGATAAATCAGTTAGTAAAGAATAAAAACTTTCTGCTGCATTATCAGATAAACCGACGAAATCGTGTTCTCCGAATTCGTTCACTTCTTCGTCAACACCTATAAGAACGTTACCAACGATTTCATCAAAATATTTTATTTTCGAATGGTTATATAATACCGTTGCAAGTATATTGACTTTCTTATCGGTAAGCTTTCCAGCATCATCGATGCAGAATCTAATATTACTAATACCAGGATTGGCAATTTCAATGAAATAACAATCGAGTAACCTGTAAGCTTCGTTTAAGAAATTGTTTTTATCAATTTCAACAATCTCAAATGTATTATCAGTTCGAATTAATATGTATTTCATATTTTACTCCTTATTGTCTTCAAGTTTATCTTTGGGAATTAACCCTGCTTTCATTCCTAAGTCATGAAGCAGACAATAAGAATATCCTGCAATACAAACAGATAAAGCTAAAAACAAAACGATAATTAGAGCAAAGCAAATAATTGATATAATTAGTAACCAGTTCATAAATTACTCCTTTCTTTTATTCAAAAGGCAAAGGTAATTCATCATCTTTGATTTCTTCGAAGTTAGGAACGTCAGCACCAGCCGTGAACGTTGGACTTCCGTAAGCTTCAGGAACGTAAGCTGCAGCATCTTGTTTCTTATCAGACTTTGAATCAACAAACATTGCTTCGTCAACGTTGATTTCAGTTACGTAATGCTTTTGACCGTCTTTTTCCCATGTTCTCGTTTGAATAGCTCCTGTGATGCAGAGCGAAGAACCTTTTTTAAAGTATGTTGCTATAATCTCTGCAGTTTTTCCCCAAGCTACACAGTTCGGGAAATCAGCTTCAACAACTTTATGACCGTTATTATCTAAATACGGTCTGCGATTTATCGCAAGAGTAAATGAACAAACGGCTTTTCCGTTTGTGGTTTTCTTTAGTTCTACATCGGCTGTTAATTTGCCGCAGAGAACTACCTTGTTAAGATTGAGATTTGACATTTTTTGCACCTTCCTTTTTTGTTTTTATATATTCAACCTTACGGTTTGAATTCTTTCCATTTCGCAACCGAGTGGGAACAAGATAGGGTGAAGTGATATGAAAGGTTATGTTCCCACCGGTTACAAAAAATGCCTGCACCTACGATAAGTCAACCCAATTATCATAAATGCATATACTATTACCTTAGGAGGTATAGCACTCTTATTGCCGCAACGATTACGGCAAATCGTTGCGGCTTTCAAGATCTCTTGCTTAAAACACACAAAAAGCAAAAAATCTTAACATTTTCACACTTTTTTTGTATGAATACCTGTTAAGCTAGATTATAACATTCAGATTTATGAACAAACCAAATAATTCCTCTTTACAAACTCATGATTATATGATATAATGTGCTATCTTATCAAAATAAAGGAGAGTATAAATGAAAATTAAGAATACTGTTGAAAATCGTGCACGTATGCTTGTAGTGGGGGTATTTGCGATGCTTTTCGCAGGTATAATTTACGCTTGGTCAATTCTCAAGGTGCCATTTGCAACCGAACTTACTTATGACCCTTCAATGTTAGCTCTAAACTTTACACTCACAATGTGTTTCTTCTGTATTGGTGGTCTTATTTCAAGTGTTCTCGTTAAGAAATTTGGAACTAAACCGATAATCGTTGTTTCTGGTATTCTTGCAGGTCTTGGATTTGTTTTAACAAGCTTGCTTACTGCAACAACTTCAATTCTTTTGTTTATTACATACGCATTTTTGGCAGGTCTTGGAATTGGTATGGCTTATATCATCATCATTTCTACAGTAAATGCGTGGTTTCCCGATAGACGTGGTTTGTCATCAGGCGCACTTATGATGGGATTTGGTGCAAGCTCGCTTGTACTTGGTAATATAGCTGATGCATTGTTCAAATCTTCAATTGGTTGGAGAGGAGCTTATGTGATTATAGGTATTGCAATCGCAGTAGTAATTGCTCTTTCTGCTTTGTTTATTGAAAAACCCGATGCTGAAACAAAATTGCCTGCGCCTAAAGTAACTGCTCGTAAAAGAGAAGAGAGCTTTGAATCTCGCGACTATACTTCAGGTGAAATGATTAAGAGATTTACATTCTGGAGAGCATTCTTCTTCCTTGTGTTTAATACTGCGGTAGGTAGCGCGGTTATTAGCTTTGCTCGTGATCTTGCGCTTTCAGTTGGAGCTGAAGCAGCGCTTGCTACAACACTTGTTGGAGTTCTTGCTATGTTTAACGGTCTTGGAAGAATTCTTACAGGTATCGTGTTTGACAAGATGGGTAGAAGATTTACAATGCTTTCAGCAAACGTGCTTACAATCGTTGCGGCAGGCATGACCCTTCTTGCAGTTTACATTTCTTCGCTTCCTCTTTGTATCATCGGTCTTTGCTTGACAGGTATGTCTTATGGTGCTTCTCCCACAGTTGCATCTGCATTCACATCTGCATTCTACGGTCAAAAGCACTTCGCGTCGAATCTTGGAGTTGTAAACTTCAATCTTATGGCGGCATCTTTCATTGCAACAGCTTGTTCTACCTTGCAGCAAGTTAGCGGTGGATATACTTCACCCTTTGTTCTTTTGCTTTCTCTTGCCGTGGCGGCACTTGCACTTAATATAAGTATTAAGAAACCTTAAGATGAATAATAGAGAAGAACAGATTATCTGTTCTTCTTTTTTATCTTTGCTGAACACACTCGTAAAAAACACTTTACAATATGATATCTATGTGATATAATATATAATTGTGGATTATAGATTTGTTGTCTTGTTTCGTTTTTGTAATTGTTTTAAAGGAGATTAATAATGACTAAGATTTTTAAAAAGTTTGATATGAAAAAGCCCCCCATTAGACAAAGACAGTGGTTAAGACCTGTTACGTGGGCGCTTTCATTTCCTTTTACTATACTTCAGCATACTAAAATAATTAAAAAGAATTGTGAAGGGTTAAAGCCCCCCTATATTCTTTTGTGCAATCATAACGGATTTTTTGATTTTATGGTTGCAACACACGCAATCTTTCCTCATAGAGCGAATTACGTGGTAGCTATTGACGGTTTCTTTGGATTCCCTGGTAAGAAGTGGCTTTTGCGTCAGGTGGGCGGTATTTGCAAACGCAAGTTTACAACCGATATTATGCTTATCCGTCAAATAAAAAGAGTTATTACAAACGGCGACGTTATAGTGATTTATCCCGAGGCGAGATATTCTCTTTGCGGTACTCAGTCAGAGCTTCACGAAAGTCTTGGACAAATGTGCAAGATGATGAAGGTTCCGATTGTTACCTTGAAATGCGTTGGAAACCATTTGAAATCTCCATTTTGGAATACAAAGGATAGAAAAGTACCTTATACAGAAGGACATTTGACTCAACTTTTTACTGCAGAACAATTAAAAGAAGCGAGTGTAGATGAGATTAACGTAAAAATTGCTGAAGCATTGACTTATGACGATTTCGCTTGGCAGAAAGAAAATAATATCAAAATTACAGCTTCATACCGTGCTGAAGGTTTACATAGTGTGCTTTATCAGTGTCCTCATTGCAATACAGAATATAAGATGTCTTCAAAGGGTGACACGATCAAGTGTGAGCATTGTGGAAAGTCATGGAAGATGACAGAGCTTGGTGAACTTGTTGCTATAAATGGGGAAACAGAGTTTTCACACATTCCCGATTGGTACGAATGGCAAAGAGCCAATGTTCGTGCAGAGGTTAGAGAGGGAAGATACTATTTTGAATCCGAATGCCACGTTAAATCAATGCCTAACGGAACTAAATTCTATGATATAGGAAACGGTAAAATTGTTCACGATAAAGAAGGATTTAGACTTCAGGGCACGGGTAAATATGGTGATTTCGAGATGGAAAGAAAATCCGCCGGTCTTGAGGCATGCCATATTGAATATAATTATCTTGGTAAATACGGTGACTGTATAGACCTTAATACCATTGATGATACGTTTTATATTTTTCCGCATATCAAAGATTATTCAGTAACAAAGATTGCTTTAGCTACAGAAGAAATATATAGAGAAATAAAAGAGAATGCCCCCAAGCGTTCTATTAACAAAGTGAAAGTTTAAAACAATAGTAATAGAAAAAGTCCTACTTTGAGGTAGGACTTTTTCTGTTTTTATAATAAAATGTAAAATATTACCAAATTTTACCAATAAATTTTGGTAAATATTTGTTTTTCTTTTATCTTGCAATAATTGGTAAATTATGGTAAAATATTAATGTCAAAAATTACCAATTAAAAGGAGAAAAGAAATGAATACCACAAAAATACTTATCGCAGATGAAAATACTGCTGCAAGAATTATGTTAAGAGATGAATTGAAGGCGCAGGGATATGTGAATATTCTTGAGGCAAGTAATGGGGAAGAAGCGCTTTCGATGATCACTACAGTTTTGCCTGACGTTGTAATTATCGACGTCTTACTTTCTAAACTTGACGGAATCGGGGTCATTCGTCAATCAAAAAAGAGCATGGGCGATGAGTCGCCAATATTTATAGTGATGTCGATGGTTGGAAATCACAATATGTTGCTTGAAGCCAACAATGCGGGAGCATCAATGTGTATGATTAAACCTGTGAATACAGAGAGTCTTGTTTATCATATCGAAAATCTTTTACCAAATGAATTTGATATGTTATCTGTACCTTCTGAAGAAAGCTCTGCTAATGATTTAGAATCTCAAGTGACAAAAATAATACATCAAATTGGCGTTCCTGCACATATAAAGGGATATCAGTATTTGAGAACTGCAATTATTTTGACCGTTAACGATAGTGATATTATCAATTCGGTTACAAAAATTCTATATCCTACGGTAGCAAAGAAATATCAAACTACAACGAGTAGAGTTGAGCGAGCAATTCGCCATGCAATCGAGGTTGCTTGGGATAGAGGTGATGTTGAAGTCCTCAATTCATATTTTGGATACACAATCCAAAATAATAGAGGCAAGCCAACCAACTCCGAGTTCATCGCAATGATTGCAGATAATTTGAGATTGAAGTATAAGATGTATGTGTAAATATTAAAAAGGAAAGAGCCCACCGAAGTGGGCTCTTAATTTTTTATATTGAAATAACTTTCAACACATTATCTATTGATAGTTGTGCTATCTGTATTACCGCTAATCTCAGTTGTACCAACGAGAGTAGTGTTATTCAATGTAAGAACTGCATCAACTGCAGAAGCACGGAAGATGATAATTGCATCACCATCATCACAAGCAGATTTCAAAGTGGAATTTGTGATTGTGTAGGATTTAGCTGTGCCGAGATTACCACCGGAGTTTACGCCGAAGCGGATAGCATAACCCATAACGTCGAATTCACAATTGTTCATAACAAGATTTGTTGTGGAATTAAGGTTAGCACCGTTCTTTGAGTAAACTTTGCATCCTTCGATTGTGAGTGAAGTTTCAATGTTCTGGAACTGAACGAGAGAGTGCATTGTGCTATCAACTGTACAATTCTTGATAACGAAATTCATATCGCCACCGTCTTCAGTACGAACCGCTGCGCAGTTTACAGCACCGTCGGGGTCTGTAAATGTGCAGTTTTCAACTGTAAGATTGTGAGCATAAGAATACTTGTTGTAAACTGAACGGTCAGGGCTTACGATACAAGAATCTGCACCGTTACCTGCAACGAAATTAACATTCTTGATTGTGAGAGTTTCAGGTTGTGTCTGACGGCCGTCACCGAAAACAGTCATAACGCCTGTGAATTTTTTGTTTGCACCATTGATAGTGATGTTAACATTTGCTTTCTGTGTGATAAGTATGTTGCCTGTAATATCAGCTGTGAAGTTGATTAATACATCTTTTGTAGCAGCATTAAGAGCATTTTGGAGTTCAGTAGCGTTCGAAACGTTAACAGAAAAGTCTTCGTCAATAACAATATTATATCCACCGTAGTCTTTAGAAGCTGTATCAGCAGCCATCAATCTTTCCTTGACTGTTTCATTAGCAACATAAATTGTCATAGCGGAACCGTCACCATTTTCTTTGTTTGTAAAAATCATGCCCTTACCGTCGAATGTAACATCTTCACCTGTTAACACAACTGTAGTGAGATTTGTGCAAGCTCTGAAGGCATATACGGGGATAATTACATTTCCTTCGATAATAACTGTGCTGAGATTCTTCATATCTCTGCACGCGCCGTATTCAAGAGTAGTAACGTTTGCGGGGATTGTCAAAGATGTTATACCACTGTTCTGGAAAGCTTCTTTAGAAATAGTAGTTACTGTAGAGGGAATAACTACTGATTTTACATTCAATGCATTACGGAATGCCTGATAGCTGATGTTAGTCAAGCCCTCATTCAAAACTACTTCGGAAGCAGATGTATCACGGAATGCTCTGTCATTCAATGTAGTAACAGTTGAAGAAAGAACTATCCTCTCTACATTGCTATTATATGCGAAAGCATAACCGCCGATATTAGTAACACCTTCGGGAACCTTTACTGTTGATTCCTGATAATCAGAGGGAACGAGGTAGAGAGTTGTTGTTCCTGTAACGCCGTCTTGCTTAAGAGTAAGACCGTCTTTTATGAGTGTTGAAGAAATTACGATATCTTCACTTTGAGTGTTGTTTTCATCTATAATGTCACCTGATGTTCTACCGTAAATAGCGCCTGCGTTTGCATCTTTATAACCGTAGTTGAAGGATTCCTGGTCAACTGTGATAGTAAGACCATCAACGGAGTTGCCACTAACTGTAGTGGAGTAAGCAACATAACCTGCGATACCACCAACGTCACGGTAAGCACCGAGCTTAACGCTTGTAGCAGAGCAGTTTGTAAGTGTACGCTTGTTGCCGTTGTCACCAATCCAACCAACGATACCGCCTACCTTATCACCATTGTCGTAAGAATTTCCAACGGAATTGGGAGTAACCATAATATCTGCATTTGCAACGTGGCAGTTGTCAATGCTTCCGTAAAGCTGACCAACTACAGCACCTGTCATACGATTAGCGCGAATGGAAACACCGCTAACCTTAAGATTATTAATGTTTGCTTCATATGCAATTCCGAATACGCCTGCCCAACCGTAAGCGTTTACTTCAAGGTTGTAGATTGTATGATTCTGACCGTCAAATGTGCCCTTGAATGCGTATGTGAAGTCAGTGGAAGTTGTTCCGATTCTACCAATGGGAGTCCAAGCAATGCCTCTCAAGTCGATGTCTCTATCAAGTTTAACGGTCTTGCCTTTGAAGTTATCGTGAACTGTTTCGGGCTCGGTAGCTGCGAATGTAGTTACGGGAGCTGTAGCAGTACCGTTAACGAGAGCTGCAAAGCCTGCCAATTCTTCAGCAGAGGAGAGAACGAATTCTGTAGCTGTGGGATTTTCGAAATACCAGTCTGTGTCAACGCCGCCTGTCCAAGGAGCGCCCTTGTCGTAATCATTGCCGAAGGAGTCGGGCTCAAATGTCATCTGAGTTGCGAAGAGATTGATACCAAGTGTGATGGAAGGAGGAACTGTACCACGATAGTTAGCTTCGTTGCCAACTGTTGTGGGCATATAAACCACCATAGTTACGATGCATTCCTCTGTGGGTTCAAGGTTGATTGACTTGCTGTAGGAAATGTTAAGAGCTGTAGCAGAAGCATCAACTGCTGCGATAGCGCTTGCACGGGTGTAGTCATGTTCACCGTCAACGATGCCGTACTTAATGTAATCGGAAAGCTTGAATTCATTGCCTTCTACATTAGTAGCGGTTGTTTCTTCAGCAATATTGATACCGAGCTGAGATTTGAGAGCGAGTGAGCCCTCGTTTACAACCTTAAGTTTTACAACTTCAGTGTAACCGGGTTCCCAAAGAGCATTCTCTTTGAAAATGTTTGTTTTATCTGTAACCTTTGTCCAATCGGTTTGACCTTCTACTTGGAAGTAGAGCTCAATGTCAAGGTTACCGGCTGTGATAATGTTGTTTTTACTTGTAACACTATCTGTGAACCATGCGAATGTTGTACCAAGAAGCATTGTAAAGCAAAGTACCATTGACAATACGCTTGTCAACAACGCGCGCTTTGTGGATTTGAAATTTTTCATTTCAGTTTTCCTCCTTAAAAATTTAATATATGTTGGGCAGATTATCTGCTAAACATCTAAATAAGAAAAACAGCTTAATGGCATAAATTACCCATTAAGCTGATTTAAACATTTTTTTGCATACGAAAGGGAACGGACATCGTTGACGCTGTCTGTTTGTCTGGGCAGAATATTACAGAATTTAACATATAGAATCCCCTTTCATATTATTTTTTATTTATTATATCATATACTTTTATCCTTTGCAATAGCTTTCAGATAATTTTTTAAAATTACTAATTGTATATTTAATAACTTTATGAAAAAAGAGCAGGGGATAACCCTGCTCAAATTTATGTGAATTTTTTAATCTCTCAAAATTACAAATTCAAGTCCAACGATAAGAGCAAGACATGAAATACCAGAGAGGAGAGAAATTGTGCCGAACTCAATTCCACCGATTATTCCCAAAAGACCGATGAGCGCGATAAATCCGAAAAGCGCTTTCGCCGCAACGATAACACGGGCAGAGCAGAGAAGCTCAAGCACCAAGTCAATAAAATTAAGGCATTTTTCTGCATATTCAACGTATGCAGGTTGCTTGCGTACAAAGGGTCTGCAAGTTCCTTTTTTGGAAGTGTGAGTTGCAAATTCTATGTTATTTCTACCTGTTTTATAGTTATAAGCTGTGTTCATAAGAGTTCTCCTTCTTCTTGTTTTGGAACTATTGTGACATTATAATACCACATCTGACACCGTTTGTCAATAGAAAAATTCCAAAAATAGAAAAATATTTCAAAAAATTTCAAAAATCTCTTTACAAACGGAAAAATATGTGATATAATGATTCCACAAAAGGAAATTTGTCTAAATGTGAAAGGAGTTCACTATGGATTATATTGATAGAATAAAGCTTATAAAAAGCGAAAAGAAAATCACTAACGATGCACTTTCTGAGATGACGGGAATTCCGCTTGGAACACTTTCAAAGATTCTTGCGGGAATAAGTGATAGTCCAAAGCTTTCAAACATCGTTGCGATTTGTGACGCGCTTGGCACGTCCCTTGAATACGTGGTAAACGGTGTTCCTGAAAATACAAATAACTTCACTCTCGATCGTGGAGAAATGAGAATAATTGAGAATTATCGTGCACTTGACCAGCATGGTAAAGAGCTTGTGACTATGGTGCTTGACAAGGAAAAGGAAAGAGTTGCTCGTGCGCCCTATATGGACCATTCCGTTGCTGAAAAGCCACATGGCAAGATTTTGCCAACTGCAATTTCGCTGGATACAAAAATGTCGGCAAGAGAAATTCAGCAAAATCGTGGACTTGGTAAGCGCTCAATTTCACTTTTCGATATGCCTGTTTCTGCAGGTGTCGGCGTGTTTGTTGATGCGCCTTCAACTGACGATATTATGATTCCCGATAATGAAAGAACACGCGAGGCGGATTTCGCTTTGCGTATCAGTGGTAACAGTATGGAGCCCAAATATCGTGACGGCGACGTACTTTTGGTAGCCAATAGTGACTATGTTGAAGTTGGCGAGCTTGGCATCTTTATTCTTGACGGCAATGGTTATTTCAAGATTTACGGTGGTGACCGTCTTATCTCGATGAACTCAATGTATGGGGATATTTTGCTTAAGGATTTTGATAACGTTAGTTGCGTTGGTCGCGTAATTGGTAAATTAAAGAGAAAATAGAATAAAAAACACTCAAAAAGAAGCGCAATTCACTTGAAATTGCGCTTCTTTTGTGTTAAAATGAGATGTATTCAAATTTTGATTTATCTCGCAGTTTGTTCGCACAAACCCACGATTAAAAAAGTTTTTATCCAACTTTTTTCAAAAAGTTGGCGCGGGTCATGCCGCGTAGCCCTTGCTACAGCGTTTCTTTTTGAGAACTTTTTCTTTGCGCTTATTTCGTCAAAGAAAAAGTGGATAAAAGATAAGCAGTCACTATAGTTAGGGGAACTGTTTTTAGATAGCAAGACTTGTTAGATGCTTTTTTCTTTGGCATTATAGCCGCAAAGAAAAAAGCTTTGCAAAAAAGAAACGGCGGATGCGCTCAAGCCGCGCGGCTCTGCTACGCGCAGGGCGCCACCTTTGAAAAGGTGGACGAAACAATCGATTGGTGCAGTGCGAACATCTCGATAAATAACAATTTATAAAATAATCACGGAGAAAAATATGAAAATAGTATTCCTTGATTCTCTTGCGCTTGGCGAGGGACTTGATCTTGAAAGCTTTAAAGATTTTGGTGAGATAGAAATATATCCTTCAAGCACCAACGAGCAGATTATTGAAATAATAGCCGATTGCGATGTAGCTATCACAAACAAATTAAAGCTCAATAAAAGCAATCTTGAAAATGCACAAAATCTCAAGCTCATTTGCGTAACTGCGACGGGCTTTGACAACATTGACATTGAATACGCCAAATCCCGCGGAATAGGGGTTTGTAATGTAGTGGGATATTCCACTACAAACGTTGCGCAGATAACTGCAGGCTTTGTGCTTCAGCTTATGAATCACAGCGCTGAATATCAAAAAAGTGTGTCAAATAGATATTATTCAGAGTGTGGAGTTGCCAATATTCTTTCTCCCATTTATCGAGAGATTGACGGACTCACTTGGGGTATCGTAGGTTTTGGAAACATAGGTCGCCGAGTGGCAAGAGTAGCAGAGGCACTTGGTTGCCGTGTGCTTGTCAATAAAAGGGAAGCGGTTGAGGATTTTGAATGTGTCGATATTGATACAATTTGTCGCGAGTGTGATATTATTACTTTGCATACTCCTCTTAATGATGGCACCCGTGGTCTTATCAATGCCGGAAGAATTGCAAAAATGCGTGACGGAGTGATTCTTGTCAATGTGGCACGTGGTGCTGTAACTGACGAGCAAGCTATAGCAGACGCAGTGAAATCGGGCAAAATAGGTGGATTTGCCTGCGACGTATATTCTTGCGAGCCGTTTTCCAAAGAGCATCCTTTCTATGAGATAATGGACAGAGAAAATGTTCTTTTGACACCGCATATGGCTTGGGGCTCGCTTGATGCAAGAGTGCGTCTATTGAACGAAGTCAAAGAAAATATCAAAGCATATTTTGCTGGCGAAATCAGAAATAGAGTGGATAAAAAATAAAAATTATTTTGAGCGGTTACTTTATTAAGTGACCGCTTTTTGTGTATAGTAAAATGAATTGGGAAGAAGTTAGTTAAGAAGGAATGATACTTTTTTCGAGAAAAAAGTATCAAAAAAAGCTTTTTAAAAGAGCTTCGCGGCAAGATTTTGCGCAA
>JAZKZP010000078.1:0-51719 GCA_045612715.1 Eubacteriales bacterium | reverse complement strand
TTTTTTATTGACAATTTTAAAAAATCTTTAACAAAGGAGAAAAGCTATGATAAAATATGAAATCGAAGGTGGAAATCTTCCCGTCGTAATTTGCTATCCCGAGCAGGGACAATCACTTTGCACAGAAAGAGGTGCTATGAGCTGGATGAGTCCCAATATGAAAATGGATACCAACACAGGCGGTGGTATCGGAAAAATGTTTGGACGTCTTTTTTCGGGCGAGTCGCTCTTTATGAATGAATATACTCCTGAATACGGAAGTGGTATGATCGCTTTTGCTTCAAGCTTTCCCGGTTCAATTATTCCCTACCAAGTTACTCCTGGCAACGGAATTATTGTTCAAAAACGTGGTTTTTTAGCTATGGAAAAAGGACTTGAGCTTTCCGTTTACTTTCAAAAACGTCTTGGCCGTGGTCTTTTCGGTGGAGAAGGATTTATTATGCAAAGAATTAGTGGTAACGGCATAGTTTTTCTTGAAATAGATGGTCACTGCAAGGAATACACACTTGGTCAAGGTGAGAGCATCATCGTTGATACAGGTTATCTTGTAGCAATGAGTGAAAGCTGCACTATGGATATTCAAACTGTTAAGGGCGTTAAAAATATGTTCTTTGGTGGTGAGGGCATATTTCACACCCGCATCACAGGTCCTGGTAAGGTTTATATCCAGTCCATGCCCATCTCTCATATGGCAGAAGTGCTTCAACCCTATATCCAAATCGAAAGCAGTAGTGGTAGCAATAGCGGCGGCATCAATATTAGACTTGGTGATTAAATTTAAGTTGATATCTATTACAGAAAGCACGGCAATTTGCCGTGCTTTCTTTTGCAATATTTGTTTATGTAATGAATTTTTCAAACATTTAGAATAAATTCAAGAAAATGATTTAAATCCCAAATCAGATAATGTAAATCCAAAATCAAAAGCATCAAGGAATATTTCAAACCAGTCTAAAGAATATACTATTCCTTCCTGGTAAGTAGACAAAAGTGATGAGATGGTCCAATAATCCCCTTCTGATGAATAATATTCAATGGAGGTATTTCTATTAAACGATGATGGATATATATATCCTAGTGTCTCATTTCTCATATATGAATAATCACCATCTGTATACGATGCATAATATTCACAATAACTCATATCTTCTGATAATTCAATAGAAACATATCTAGCATCACCGTTATTAAAAACATAATAATATACGAGATTTAATGTTTTACTATTATAGAAATAAGTTAAAGTATAAACTGAGAATCTTTCGCCGCTTTCTTGATATCTATACTCAATCCAACTTTCTCCTGTATCATTATAATTTTCCCAAACCCAATCAACCAAAATTTCATAGGGACTTAGATTTTTTTCATAGAGTTCCGCCAAAGTCATTGGCTCCCCATAAACCAAATTGTCCAATTCCTTAGTAAACACTGCAAAATTCAAATTTTGAGAATCAATAAGTCCCCAAGTGTTAATTCCAACTACCTCTCCATATTCATTAATAAGAGGACCACCAGAGTTTCCATTAGTGATTGAAGCATCGTGCTGAACATGACTAACACCATCAACTACACGATTGTAGTATGTAACCATACCGCTTGAAAATGTATTGGTTAATCCTCTTGAAGAGCCAATAGCATAAACTGTGCTACCTACAGCAATTTCTTCAGCACAAACCGTCGCATATGGTATATCAGTGGCATCAATTTTTAAAATAGCCAAATCAATATTTTTATCATATGCCAAAACTTGTTCAACATCATATTTAGTACCATTAATAATTATTTCAGCTAAATACACATCTTCTATAACATGATAGTTGGTTACAACTTTGCCATCACTACTAATTACAAATGCAGTACCCAAGCCAAGTTTCTCTCCCTGCTTATCATATACCGTGATTTCTCCAACATATTGTAATGCTTGATTATTAATTTCCGTGGCGGTGTATTTAGTTTTTTCGTAAGATTCGGTAATATAATCACTACATTTATCACAAGTGAATTTTTTAGTGCCCGACGCAAGACAAGTTGCTTCTGTCAAGATGCTCTCATTTACATAATTATGATCAATTTTATCAATAGTAGTTTGTGCAAGCATAACTGTACTACATACTGAACACTTCTTACCTTCGGTAAGTCCTGTTGATGTGCAAGTTGCAGCTACTGCAGGAATTGTTACTTCTGTATGTGCAATCTTGGATATTTCAGTTTGTGCAAGAGTAATTGTTTCGCAAACTGAACACTTCTTTCCTTCGGTGAGACCTGTTGATATGCAAGTTGCTGCTACTGCAGGTATTGTTACTTCCGTATGTGCTTTCATTGGAACTTCTTCTTGTGCCAAAATGATTTCATTACATGTAGAACAATGTTTTCCTTCTGTAAGTCCAACTTGCATACAGGTAGACTCTACAGCGTTATCGACCACTTCGGTATGTATATGTGGTTGAGTTGTTGTGGTGGTAATAGTTGGAGTTTCATTCGCATTATCATTGGGAGTGATAAAAATAATGCCCACCACAACTCCAACAAGAACTAATGCTCCTGCAATTATTGCAATTAGTAATTTTTTGTTCATAGTCTTCTCCTTTAAAATAAAAAGTGCGCCAACCGAAGTTAACGCACCGAAAAACGCAAACTCCAATTGTCGCCAAACAAATTTCAAAGTAAAAGCAAGGATTTTCACCATACTATAACTTGAGAGCGGAATTTGCGATTTTGCTAAATTCTTTCTCAAATTTAGTATGCGAAAAAATGGGTATAGTTATCCCTTAAGACAAAAATATCCTTACTCATACTTTATGAAATTTGTTTGGCATTCTCATTTTATCACAGTTCGTTTATTATTGCAAGAGTTTTTATTAAATTCATAAGAATTTGCGCAAATTAAAAGTCTATAAAAATACAAATTGGGATTTATCGGTTAGTTACTTTTCTTTTGCAACGGGTCGTCGGGGACGTCGACCCCTACGGTTTTATGCTTGTTTTATGGGGAAAAGCGCGAAGCTGATTAAAAGTTTTTTGCTTACTTTTTTTCAAAAAAGTAAGCGATAAATCAAAATTTGAATTTGTCGGATTTTTTAATCAGAACAAAGAAACAATATAATAAATAACACCATATACAGCACCCGAAAGTATTCCATAGAGCAATACAGGGCCTGCGACTGTGAAGATCTTTGCTCCCACGCCCAAAATAAACCCTTCGCTTTTAGAGTCGATTGCGGGCGATACAACGGCATTTGCAAATCCTGTGATTGGCACAAGTGTTCCCGCCCCCGCAACCTTTGCTATCTCGTCAAAGATACCGAATGCAGTCAAAATTACCGTCAATAAAACAAGTGTAGAAGAAGCAAGTACCCCCGCATCGTCCTTTGAAAATCCTAAAACAAGATGATATATGTCATTGAGTCCCTGACCTATTGCGCAAATAATGCCACCAATGCAAAAGGCATTGAAGCAATTTTTTTCAATCGGTGAGCGTGGCGCATGTGCTGTTGCATATTTTTTGTACGTTTTTTTATCCATATTCATATAAATCACATCCTTCCAAATATTATTTTTACAAAAAAATAAAAAAATATAAGTAAACACTTTACTTTTTTATTAAAATATAGTATAATAACTATATATAAACCTAAAAGGAGGATTATTATGTCCAAATGGAGTGATTTCGGCCACAGAGTTAAGAGAGTGGCAGGCAAAGCAGTTGCTAAAACAGGTGATCTTTCTGATACCGCCTCCCTTCATATGAAGCTTGCAAGAAAAGAAGCTCAGCTTTCAGATCTTTATGAGCAATTCGGTAGAGTTGCATATCAAAAAATCAAGGCAGGCGATAGTGCTGACCACAAAATGAAAATACTTATCGAAAAAATAGACATCGTTCGCTCTGAAATCCATGCTATCAAACGCGCAATCAAGCAAAAAAAGGATGATATGGAGTTCGAAATTTTCAATGCTATTGAAACAGAAAAAGCCGTTGAAAGAGCTGAACAAATGGCAAAACAGCATTTAAACAACGATAAATAAAAAAATTCCACCATAACGGTGGAATTTTTTATTGGTTTAAAAACTCTATCAATTCTTTTTTTAACAATTCCATTTCACTCTTATCATAATAAAAATGAGTAGAATTTGCAAGAGAAACTACTCTTATGTTGGACTCTTTTTGAAGTATTTTAATTGATTTAGGCGATACAAGTTCATCCGGAATTGATTGGTACGCTACGCAAGGAGTATTGAGCTTATATAGATTCTTGCGCACTCTCTTAATCAGTTTAAAAAGATCTAAAAAGCGCGGAATCCAACCAATATATTTAAATATATTTTTATCGTCAACACAGCCATAACATTCTCTTAATCTGCCAGTAACAACATCGTCGTCCTTAATTTTTTTCATATAGACTTTAGCAGCCATAGGAATCATTCTAAATCTAAAACCAACCTTAATGGGTATGGATATACAAAATAATCCTTTTATTCTAGGTTCTTTTATAGCCTGTTCTATAGAAAACAACGTTCCCATAGAGTGACCAATTAAATATACTTCCTTATGAGTTTTAAGTAATTCATCGACTGATTTTTGAACACTTTCTTCCCATTTTTCAAGTGAAGAATTAGAAAAATCGCTCATATGTCCGCAATGCCCTGCGGTTACCATAGCAATTACTGAATAATCCTCTGGAATAATCGGTATCAAATCGCTGAAATGATTTGGTGTACCTAAAATACCATGTATGCAAAGAACCGCCTTCTCTGCTCCATCTACTATTCTTCTATATTCAACGTGTTTATTATTCATAATGTCACCTCTTTTATTAATTATATCACCAAAAACAAATAAAAGTCAATAGAAAAAGGAGCTTTTTCAAGCTCCTTTACTTAATTAATTTAAAAATCTTGACAAAAACGCCTTCGCTCTGTCAGTTTTAGGATTTGCAAAGAATTCTTTTGGGTCACCTTGCTCACAAATAACGCCCTCGTCAATAAAGACAACTCTATCAGAAACATCTCGTGCAAATGCCATTTCGTGAGTTACAACTATCATTGTAAGTCCTTCTTTTGCAAGTTCACGCATAACATCAAGAACTTCTCCAACCATTTCAGGGTCAAGTGCTGACGTTGGCTCGTCAAATAATATCACTTCCGGATTCATAGAAAGCGCACGCGCAATTGCAACTCTTTGCTTCATTCCACCGGAAAGCTGTGCCGGACGAGCGTTGATATACTCTGCCATTCCAACTTTTTTGAGATATTTCATGGCATTTTCTTTTGCTTCTTCACGACTTCTACCAAGAACAACAGTTTGAGGGCGAACACAGTTTTCAAGAACTGTCATATTGTTAAATAGGTTGAATTGCTGAAATACCATAACTATTTTTGAACGGTATTCGTTTATATCAATATCGCCACCGATGACACTTTTGCCGTAAAATTGAATATCTCCACTTGATACCTCTTCAAGCAAATTGATACAACGAAGCATTGTACTTTTACCGCTTCCTGAAGAACCTATAACTGAAATTACTTCATTTTTCTTAATTTCAAGATCAATTCCCTTTAAAATCTCACGATTAGAGAAGCTCTTTTTAAGGTTTTTTAGTGTAATAACGTTTTCCATTATCTGAACTCCTCCTTTGCTTTTTTAACGTGTATTTCGGCATTGGGATCTGACTGTGAACCACATATGGTGTAAGAATCACTACCTGCAAGCTTCTTTTCACAAAGACGGAGTATTCTTGTTACGGTAAATGTCATAATAAAGTACATTACACAAATAATAAGATATGTTTCAAAAATATTCCAAGTCATCGTTTGTATCTTGTTAGCCATATAGTAAAGCTCCATAACACCGATAACGTTAAGAACTGATGTATCCTTGATATTGATAACAAACTCGTTTGAAATTGATGGCAAAATATTTCTCATAACTTGAGGAATAATTACGTTTGTCATTGTCTGCCAATGAGTCATACCAACGCTGTAAGCACCCTCGAACTGTCCCTTATCAACAGAAATTATTCCACCGCGAACAATTTCGGTCATATAAGCACCCGTGTTGATAGAAACTATAAAAATACCCGCAGGAATAAGTGGAAGAGTGTTTCCCTCGTTCATAAAGGCATATCCCCAGAAGATAACCATTGACTGAACCATCATAGGTGTTCCTCGGAAGATTTCTACATAACAAGCAATAAGAAAATTAATAGCCTTTTGCAAAAATCTTATACCTTTATTTTTGGATGTAGGTATAGTTTTGATAATACCCATCAAAAGACCAATTACAAGGCCCAAAATCGTACCCGTGAGGGCTATGAGCATAGTATAGCCCAAGCCCTCAACAAGTAACGAACTATATTTTGTTAAAATATTTATTACGTTGTCAAAAAAATTCATTATTAGTTCGCTTTCTTATAAATAATTACGAGATTTGAATTGTAGTAGCAATCGGTAAAGTCAACCTGCTCTTCTCTTTCAGCTGTGGGGCTCATACCTGCGATGATTCCATCGTATGTACCTGCCTGAAGACCTGGAATTAAACTATCCCACTCAACTGCATAAATTTCAAGAGCCATACCAAGCTCTGCAGCGATATATTTTGCAACCTGAACGTCATAACCGTTTGCATACAAGCTGCTTCCCTGGATCTTAACTGCACTGTTAGCATCAGTTGTCTGTGACCAGTTGAAAGGTGCATAGTTACATTCCATAGCAATCTTGAGAGTGCCGTTTGATGTGTCTGTATTGCTTGATACAAGCGCAAGAGATTCACCGAGTACTTTATCAGTATTCGCACTCATTGTTACTATCTGTTTCATAAGAGCAGAACGTGTTTCTGCGCTAATACCCGCGATAATAGAATTAACTCTTGACACCATAGCACTGCCTGTCTTAAAAGCAACCGCAATACCGGTGTCAGCATCTGTAGCTGTAAAGCCGGTCTGGTTGTTTACAAGGTGAATGTAATCAAGTGTGGAATCCATAGCAACTACTGAAAGAGCTGTGGGCTCTTCTGCAACGTATCCATCAATAGCACCACTCTTAAGAGCAACGAGGAGCTTTGAAAAATCTTCATATTCCTTAACGTTAACGTTTCCAAGCGCGTTAAGAGCGTCAAGGTGGAAAGTACCTGTCTGTGCAGCGATTGTTGCGCCTGCAAGGTCAGCACCAGTTGTTGCGCCACCAAGGTCAACCTTTTCTCTCTTTTCGGTGCAAGAACCGAGTGTGAAAATTGAAATAAGCACGCAGATAACTGCAACGAGTGAGATAATTGTAATGTTTCTTCTGTTCATAATTTGAACTCCTTTAAAGTAGATTTTTGCAAAATAAATAGGTCGGAGCAAAGTGCTCCGACCGCAAAAACCCATAATAAGTTTAACAATTCGAAAGCAAGCACTCCACAAAAATGTGCCAGTCAAGCAGGTATTCCCCACTTGCCCAGCAATCTCACTCTCAAAAATGAAATCACTTCGGCGATATTGCCTCCCTTTTGCGCCATTGGTGTTTGAGCACCCACACATAAGGTCATCTTTACCGCGCCTCTAACTATTCTTTAGTCCGAATATTTAATTTACCCAAATATTTTAACACATTAGTTTATTAATGTCAATAGGTTTTTAACAAAAATTTATTTGATTTTTGCATTTTCACTTGACATTTTTATATATTTATGGTATATTTATTAAGTTGAATAACGAGGTGTAGCGCAGGTGGTAGCGCGCCAGTTTCGGGTACTGGAGGCCGCGAGTTCGAGTCCCGCCACTTCGACCAAAATATGGGTGAGTCTAATTGGACTCACCCATATTTTTGATTGTGATGCATTGATTTGACAAGTTCTGCGTAGCAGAATGCGAGTACAATTGGGAATAAAATCTTCATTAATTACATAAAGCAAAAATAGAGCAGGCGCATAAGCGCCTGCTCATTTTATTTAATTAACTTATAACTTTAAATTAATTATTTCTTGAACATTGCAAGAAGCTTCTGGATAAGATCCATGAACCAAGCGATGATCTTCTGGAAGAAGTTCATTTCAGGAGCTACAGGAGCTTCATCCTTGGGTTCTTCTGTAGGTTCATCATCTACAGGAGGCTGTTCGTCTTCTGCCTTAAGAGAGATATTGATATCGAATTCTCTATCTTCACCAATGAAGTCATAGTTAAAGCCTACCCAATATGTGCCTGCTTTATCAAGTTTTACTTCAAAAGAAGGAGCAACACCTTCAGCACCTTCGCCAAGCATTACGTCAACGTTCCAAATGAAAGGTGTAGTTCCAGTAAGAGCTCCGCCTTCAAGATCTTCTACAGGAATTGTCCATACGTAGATCTTCATAGGATTACCACCTGTGAATACATATGTGCCGGGCTCTGTAATTGTAAGGTAGAGATATTCAGCCTTTGCAGAAATAAGAGCATCAGTAACTATGTAATGGTTATCACCAAGTGCCAATGAGTTCTTCTCAACAACTTCGCCACCAAGAGATACTTTTACTGTAAATTCACCAGTAATGCCTTCTTTACCTACCAAAATATGATATGTAACACCAGCTTCAAGATCAGCAATACCACCGTTACCTACGTATGCATTAAGGTCACCCATATTCTTGGATGTCAAAATGTATATTGTAAGGTCAGAACAAGCAAATGTGTATGTGCCTGCTGTTTCAGGTGTGAATGTGTACCAAGCAACTGCATTGCCTGTAAGGTTAACCTGAGAACCATCGATAACTACTGCATTATCACCAAGAGCAAGAGCAGGATCTTCAACTACGGGAGGTTCTTCACCGCCACCGATAGCTGTCTTTTCAACATTAACAGTTGCCATACCTGTTGTAGCAGGAGTAAGGAATGCAATGCAAATATTATATGTACCAACTTCAAGTTCAGTTCCTGCAACTGCCTGATATGCAGCATCATAAACGAGAGCAAGGATACCTTCGCCTGTAAATGTGTAGTTAGCCTTTTCAGTTACTTCGAAAGGAACCCATACGATATAATAACCAGCGCCATTATCAAGAGTATCAGTAATCTGAATCTTGTTTGCGCCTTCAACGAGAACGTTGAGCCAAGCAGACTTTGTTACTGCTACGTTGAATTCACCTGTTGTTGCAGGTGTATTAGCAGCAATAAACACATAATATGTGCCTGCCTCAATATTAGCTGCGCCTGTCATTGAAATCAATGTATTAGCAGCATCATAAAGCCAAATTGTAAGGCCTTCGCCTGCGAAAGAATAGTAAGCAGCTTCTTCAGCTACGAAAGGTACCAATTCGATATAGTAACCGTAACCGTTATCCTGATCGCCATCAATAACGATCTTATTAGTATCGCCTACTACGAGAGTGTTAACGTGAGGAGGAACATAGTTAGGATCTTCTTCGCCACATGCACATTTGCCTTCTACGAATTCGTGTACGTGAGGAGCACTCCAAGCCTTTGTGGAGTTGTTGTAAATTGTAGCTGTACCTGTAGGAGTCTTAAGGTCAGCAGACTGTGTAGCACCACCATTATTGAAAATTACGTTTACGAAATTCTTAGGAATATCATAGTAGTAAAGACCACTTTCAGAATCAAGATTCATCTTTTCACCGGGCCATGCTACGTAAGGATTTGTATCCCAAGTATAGCAGTAAACTTCTGTCCACTTAGCTGCGTTTTCAACATAAACTCTTACAAATTCAGTAGTTGCGTCACATCTGATACACTTTCCTGATTCATCATAAGAATGTCCAAGTGCATCAAGCTTTTCTTCTGTGTAAGAATCGCCACAAACTGAACATGTCCATGTTCTTGAACCGCCTGTAAGGCAAGTTACTGTAGCAGCTGTTACTTCATATTTGTGATCACAAGCAGGGGCTTCAACTTTAGCTGTAACTGTTGTACCCTTAAGAGTGATAGTAACTGTACTACCATCTTTTTCAACCTTGAGGTTATAGTTGGAAGAAGGATATGCTACGTCCCATTTGTGGTCTTTAGCACACTTAAACTGATAATTACCAGCTTTAACATTTGTGAAAACCTTAACATATGAATCTGTTGCTTCATCATATGTCATATCATTATTTTTGTTGGCGGTATCCCAGTCAGTGCCACAAAGTGCCTTTACACCAGCAACCGTCCATGTCTGTCCTGCGGCAGCACTAACTGTGAGAACAGAAAGACTCATAAGTACTGTAAAAACAACAAGTACAAGAGCTAAAATTTTGCATGTGTTTTTCATAGAAAAAACCCTTTCTTAAAATATTATTTAGTACGTATTAGTACTATACGATATTATAACACTTTGTAAATAATAAAACAATATCTTTTGTTAAAATAATACAAATTCGTTACTTTGCACAATATTATAATATATTTTTTCAACAAAAAGTCAATCAAATTATGAATTTTGTTCACTTTGATAAAAACAAGCATAAAACAGCAAAAGAGGAGGCGCAAAAGCGCCTGCTCAAAAGCTATATTTGTTAATTAAGCCTTAACGAAAAGACCCTTGAAGAATTCTACAATCATCATTACAAACTTAACGATTGACTGCCAAATCTTTGCTAAACCATCGGGTTCTTCTGTTGTAGGTTCATCCTTAGGATCTTCTGTAGGATCATCTACAGGAGGCTGTTCGGGAACGTAGTCAGGATCTACTTCGCCACATTCACACTTACCTGCTACGAAGGTGTGTTCATGAGGAGGTACGTAGTTAGGATCTTCCTTACCACATACTTCACAAGCACCGTTTGCGTAGTTGTGTTCAAGAGCTGCAACTTCATCACCTGTGTATGTGTCGCCACAAGCACATGTGTATGTTGTGTAACCTGCACTTGTACATGTAGGAGCTGTTACAACGGCTTCATGGCTATGACCAAGAGCTGCTGCGAGTTCTACGCCACATACTGTACATGTCTGTGCTGTTGTACAAGTTGCTTCAGCACCTGCTGTATGACCAAGAGCTGCAACTTCTTCACCAACATAAGAGTGACCACATACTGAACATGTGAATGTTGTGTAACCTGCTTCTGTACATGTAGGAGCTGTTACAACGCCTTCACCGTAAGCGTGTTCGTGCTTAACAAGTTCGATCTGGAAGATGTAGTTGTTATCACCGGGAACGCCAAGGTAGTATGTACCTGCTGCAGGAATAACGAGTTCAGCATAGTACTGACCGTTCTTTACTGTTTCCTTTGTTGTTTCAGAGAGAACTGTTCCCTCTGCATCCATAAGAGCAAAGTATCTTGCGTCGCCGCCAGCTACGTACCAAATCTTGATTGTGTATACATCGTCAGCTGTGATCTGAAGAGCATTCTTGGAAGGAACTGCGCCTGTAGGTGTCTTACCACCAAAGCTGAATCTGAGTGTACCTGAGAAATCATCCCAAGTCTTTTCGCTACCGTCAACTCTGGAGTTCTTACCCATAATGAATGTAAAGATATCATTATATTTGAAGATGTCACCATCTGCATATGTTTCCTTAGCAAATTCAGGCCACTGGCTGAAGTTGAGGAGATATGCATTGTAATCGGGATCAGCTGCCTGACAAACTGTACAAGCACCTGCGAAGAACTTATGTCCGAGAGCATCAACTGCTTCTTTGCCCTCAATGTATGTACATCTAGAGCAATCCTTATGTGCTGTGTAACCAGCTGCTGTACATGTGGGAGCCAATGCTTCAACGTCAACGAGATCGTGTCCGAGAGCATCAACGTAGTTACCCTTTGTGGAGAGACCGCAATCTGCACACTTGAATGTTGTGTAACCCTGAGCTGTACATGTGGGAGCTGTTACTGTAGCTGTTGTATTTGTGCATTCGTGATTTTCAAGAGATACTGCTCTACCAATGTACTGAGAAACATCAGCTGTAGAATCGTTCAAACGAGAGTATGCTGTACCACCGAATGTTACATATGAGCTATATGTACCAAGGAAGTACTTAGTGCCGCTGAGTTCTGTTGTAAGACAACCGTACTTAGCATCAACGCACCAAACTGCCTTTGTTGAACCGAATTTAGCATTGATGTGTGTACCGGAAAGCTCGATGTAGAGGTAGTTCTTTGTAGAACCGCTCATAAAGTATACGTTATATCCGCCTTCTACTTCTTCAGCATAAAGATCAACTGCCTTTGTAATGTCAGTAGATGTTGCGAAATAGTAACCACTCATAGAACCTGTGAAGTAATATGTCTGCTTCTTAGAAGCCTGATACATTTCAAGCTTGAAGGGAGATGTGGGAAGGAAGTATTCGCCACAAACGTCACACTTAGCGTCAAGACCTGTGTCTTTGTGTGCGCAAGGAGGAACGTAGTTGGGATCTTCAAAAGCACATCTTGAGCATACGCCTTCAACGAAGTTGTGTCCAAGAGCAGGGATTTCTTCTGTGTATGTGCCTTCGCCACATTCACAAGCAAATGTCTTAAGACCTGCTTCTGTACATGTAGCGGGAGTTGTGATTGTTTCTTTGAATTCGTGAACATGAGCACCCTTCTTAGCATAAACGATTGAAACGCCGTTTACGTAAATAGTAGATGATGCCTTGTTTTCAAGAACGAAATCTTCAGCAGAATTCAACTGAATTGTAGCTGTGAAATTAGTTTCATCAGCCGTATATTCATATCCGCTGTTAGTAAGTGCTGTCTTGAGGTGAGTAAGATATGTAGCATTAGTTACACTAATAGTAATGTACTTAACGGTAACGTCCTCTGTGTTAACAATTGTCAACAAGTTCTGTTTCTTAAGCTGCATGTAATCCTTTGCAGTTGTGTAAAGTGTAGATGTGGATGTACCCTTAGAAATGATTGCATCAAATCCGCCTGCACTCCATGTCCAAGAAAGAGCCTTTCCTGCTTCGTCGTCAACACGAACACCGTTGTACTTAGGATCTGTACCGATTGCGATATTAACCTCAACAAGGTTCATATCCCAAGGACAGTTATCACAAATACCGTTTGCATCAGCGTCGATATGACCTACCGCAGGAGCTACCAATGTACCACAAGCACAAAGAGTATCCTTTGTACATACGATTTCACCATTAGCAACGTGATCGTGCTGTTCAAGAATTGTTACAACAGGACCCTGCATTGCAGGCCAGTACTGACCGTTAGGAGCACTTGATGAGCTATACTTATTGATTGCACCGTAAATCTGAACCTTGTCACCAAGAGTAAGTTTAACTTCCCAAGATGCGTGAGCAACGCCATCTGCGTTCTTAGGCAATCTGAAGTAGAATTTTTCACCTGTGCCATCATCAACAAGGAATATACCGTTCTTCTGGTCAAGAACTTCTACGATTGTACCTATAACGTAGTACTTACTAGATGTAGAAACCTTTGAACCAAGACAATTAGCTGTATAGGTAGAAAGTACGGAGTCCGCCTTAGGAGCTACCTTTGATGTGCATCCTTCTCTATCACATTCGATATCAAGGTTGGCATCAATGTGACCAAGCTTTGCTACAAGCTCTGCGCCACATACTGTACATGTCTGAGCTGTTGTACAATTTGCTTCCGCACCAGGTGTATGACCGAGAGCTTCGCCCTCAGTAGCGCCACAAGTTTCACATGTCTTAGGAGCTGTGCAAGTTGCGTCTACCCATTTATGACCAAGAGCTTCGCCCTCAGTAGCACCACAAGTTTCACATGTCTTAGGAGCTGTGCATGTTGCATCTGCCCATGTATGACCGAGAGCTTCGCCCTGTGTTTCGCCACATTCACACTTAGAAGGTTCTGTACATGTTGCGTCACCAAATACGTGTGTGTGAGGAAGTTCAACGTAACCGTTGAATGTTGCTTCACCGATTGTAAGAGAAGCGGGAGCAGAATCAGCAAGGTATACGTTTTCGTTAATTGTACCACCGGAAATTGTTACGAAGGAAGCTTCGTTCCAAGCGCCGCCTTCACCTGCGATTGTGCAGTAAATAGCGGAGGAAACGTCCTTAAGTTCAGCTGTGCCTTCAACCCAAGCCTTAGCTGTTGTCTTAATTTCGCCGCCTGCGATTGTCAATTCACCGTTAACTGTGTTCTTGCCGGGGTTCTGCATCCAAATTGCGGAGTAACCTTCAATAAGACCACCATTGATTGTTACGCTATTCTTGTTTGTTGTGCTGTTGCAGAACATACGAATAGCAGCTGTATTATAGTTATAGAGGTGACCGCCGTTGATAACAAGGATAGCATCACCTGTTGTGCTGTTGTTGTCGATAGGATATTTTGCGTGACCGCTGAGCTTAGCGATAGTAATATATCCACCGTTTACTGTAAGTGTACCTGCATTAGAGATTGTGTAGTTACCCTTCCCGTAAGAGTTATCAGCTGCGCCTACGTAGTTGTAATTGATCACACCTGTACCAACGCTATCGTTGATTGTAAGGTTGCCCTTATTTGTGATCATAGCTTCGCCCATAACGTCGCTTTCGTAAGAAAGTGTGAAGCCGTTAAGGTCAAGAACTACTGTGCCTGTAACAACTACAGGAGCATCAAGTACAACGTCACCAAGGAGAAGAACCTTAGCTCTGGGATCATTAGCTGCAAGGTCGAAAGCATGCTGAAGAGTAGAAGATGTGTAGAACTGAGTCTGACCTTCATAAATAACAGCGATTGAGGATGTTTCCTGCTTACCCTGTACTGTTGTTTCATTGCTGATGGAGATTGCTGTATCATAAGATGAAACACTCAATGCAACTGTTTCAGCAAGAGAAATGATTGAACCGCCATTTACTGTCAAACTTGCGCCGTGAGCAGCGGTTGTTCCATCATTATTGAATTGAATTACAGAACAAACCTCAACTTCTGATTCGTAAGGAGATGTGAAGTTAGAGTTGTTTGCTGTTATAGCAACCTTTTCGCCCCAAACGTTGAGCGCGATATTTCCTGTAATATTAGAATCTGTAATTACTACGGTCGCATTATCAGAGCTTCCGGGAAGGTTAATTGCATAGTTGATATTTGTACCTGCAACTGCTACCTTTTCAAGAGTAAGTACGCCGTTTGTGTTATAGTTAATACCACGTTCGCAGAAAGAAGCTGTTGTATTAACTGTCAAATTCTTAATTGTAAGATTAACGTCAACTGCTGTGTTAGGAACATCAATTGCTCTGTTAGCACCTGTGTAAGTAAGAGTATGACCATTACCGTTAAGAACTACGGAAGTTGTGATAGAAATCACATCAGAAGATGTAATATCAGCATTGAGAACGATGTTACCACCGTTTACGAGAGCTGCATTGAGAGATTCCAAAGAATCAACTACTGTCCAGCCTTCTTCGAAAGCATCACATCTTGAGCAAACGCCGTCAACATAATCGTGACCAAGAGCTTCACCCTGTGTTTCGCCACAAGAGCACTTAGGAGCCTCTGTACATGTTGCGTCAGAGAAATCGTGTGTGTGAGGAGCTTCAACAACTACGTTAACTGTTGTACCCTTAAGTGTGATTGTTACTGTGCTACCAGCTTCTTTTACTGTATAGCTCTTATCAGAACTGGGATATGCAGTGCCCCAGTCGTGGTCACGAGCAACCTTAAATGCATATGTACCTGCTGCTACGTTTGTGTATACCTTTGTATAAACACCGTCAGCATAAGTCATATCGTTTGCTGTGTTGCCTGTATCCCATTCTGTGCCAAGGTGTGCACCGGAACCTGCAACTGTGAAGGAAGCCTGTTCGTTACATCTTGTGCAAAGATGAGATGCGTTGAATGTGTGACCGAGAGCAGATACTACTGGGTCGCCACAATCCTTACATTCCTGAGCTGTTGTACATGTTGCTGCAGGACCGAGATTTGCGTGTGAGCATGTGCTACCGTATGTAGACCATGTTCCACCACCCTTATCCCATGTACCTTCTTTAACGGTGTAGCAGTTTGCTGAACCATTGTAAACAAGGTCGGATGTCTGGTTCCACTTGTTGTTCCAGTTATTAGCTGACGCAGAGGGATTCATACGACAGAAAATAACGTTTGTGAAATTCTTACCCGCGGGAACTGTAACCTCATAAAGGTTTGATTGACCCGCAACCTTTGTCATGGAAACCCATGCGTCTCCGTCACCGAAGAAATAAGCTGCGAAACGAGCATTGCTTTGATTCCAGTTAGCACTGGGAACCAAGTAAAGCTTTGTTCCACCGGGAATTTTTGCTGCGCTTGCTGTGAACATTGATGCCATTGTGAACAACATTGCAAAGACAAGCACAAGCACGAGAATTTTGCTTAACTTTCTCATAAAAATTAAGTCCTTTCTGAAAAATATTAAGTACTATACGTACCCAAGATGAATTATAACATTTAATAAGAAAAAAATCAATATCTTTTTACCAAATAAAATTAATTTTGTCATATATATACAAATATAAAGTTTATTTTTGAGCAAAAAAACAACGAGTATGTTTTGTTCATAAAAAATGATTTTTTATATGTTTTTTTAGTGTTACCTAAAATGAAAATTTCGAATTACATTTCAAGTTTAAAAATCGCCTTTCCAACCAACTCCGGTTTGCATTTTCACATCATTTTTTGTATTTTCATAATAAAGTTCAACCTTTTTCTTCAAAAATCGCCTTTTTGCAACCGCGAGTTGCAATTTTTTAAAGAAAATTTATTATAAAGGGTTGCAATTTTAATTCCCTTTTGATATAATGAAAATAGTAACTGTATATTTTACAAAAAGGAGTATATTTATGACTATAGGACAAAAGATAATTCAACTCAGAAACAGCAGAGGTATCTCGCAAGAAAAGCTAGCAGAGCTTATGAACGTTTCTCGCCAATCCATCTCAAAATGGGAGATGGAACAGTCAGTTCCCCAGATAGATAAAATATTGCAAATTGCAGAAATCTTCTCGGTTTCATGCGATGACCTTCTTCAAGATAAAATCGAGCTTCGCGGTACTCTCACTGCACCACTCAGAAACAAATATTTCGGTACTGACGGCTTCCGTGGTGAAGCTAACATAGGACTTACTTCTATGCACGCATTTAAGGTAGGTAGATTCCTTGGCTGGTATTATTCCCTTCAGCTCAAAAACAAAAACGGCACACGCCGTCCTAAAATAGTAATCGGTAAGGATACCCGTCGTTCAAGCTATATGCTTGAATATGCTATTGCATCAGGTATTGCTACCTCGGGGGCAGATGCATATATGCTCCACGTTACAACAACACCAAGCGTTTCCTACATCACTCGCCTTGACGGGTTTGATTGCGGAATTATGATCACCGCTTCTCACAATCCATTCTGCGATAATGGCATTAAGGTTATCAACCGTTACGGTGAAAAACTCGATGACGAAACAACCGCGCTTATTGAAGCATATCTTGACGGAGACCTCGCTTCTCTCGGCATTGTTGGAGATGATCTTCCGTTGGCAGTAGGTGATAAAATAGGTTGCATTCACGATCACGTTAGCGGACGCAATAGATACATCGGTTATCTTATCTCTACCGCATCTAATTCATATAAAAAGCTTCGCATAGGTCTTGACTGCGCAAATGGTGCTTCTTGGTCGATAGCTCGCGCTGTTTTCGGTGCACTCGGCGCACAGCTCTACATTGTTGGTGACGAGCCTGACGGTCTTAACATCAACAGAGATTGCGGTTCAACTCATATAGACAATCTTACAAAGCTAGTTCGCGAAAAGCATCTTGATATCGGCTTCTCATTTGATGGTGACTGTGACCGTTGTCTTGCAGTTGACGAAAACGGAAACATCGTTGACGGTGACAAGATTATGTATCTTCTTGCCAAACGTCTTAAAGCACGCGGAATGCTCAAAGATAATACCGTTGTTGCAACGGTTATGTCAAACAGCGGATTCGTTGCTTCTCTTAACAAAATAGGTATCAAATGCGTTCAAACTAAAGTTGGTGACCGTTTCGTTTACGAATGTATGCAGGAAAAGGGTTATTCAATCGGTGGTGAACAATCAGGACATATAATCATCAAAAAATATGCAACAACGGGTGACGGTCTTTTGACTGCCATTATGGTTGCTGAGGAAATTTGCGATAGCAAATCTTCCCTCTCCTCACTCGTTGAGGACGTTATGGTTTATCCTCAGTACCTTAAAAACGTTCGCGTTTCTGACAAAGATGAAGTTATGAACGATAAAAACGTTCTTACAAGTGTTAAGGACGTCGAAAAAATTATCAACGGAAAAGGTAGAGTACTTCTTCGTCAAAGTGGTACTGAGCCTCTTATTCGAGTAATGGTTGAAGCAGAAAGCGAAGAAAAATGTCACGAATATGCAGATATCATAGTTAAAGCTATAGTTGACGGAGGATATCAAATTGGATAAAAAGGTTAAAACAAAAGAGCTGTTCGATTGCCAGACACCATATCTTATTTCTCTTTTCGATGAATGTGAATATCCTTGGGAAATGCTCCCGAAAATCAAAGATTTAGCTAAGAAATTAATAGCTAACGGACTTGAAGGTTACACACTTCTTTCAGAGGGGGTTTTGGTCGGAGAAAACGTTAAAATATACCCAAACGTTACCATCGAAGGCCCAACGATTATCGGCTCGGGCACAGAGGTACGTCCGGGCGCGTTCATTCGCGGCGGAGTTATCACGGGTGAGAACTGTGTTATCGGCAATTCAAGTGAATTAAAAAACTGCATCCTTTTGAACAAGGTGCAGATTCCCCATTATAACTATGTCGGTGATTCAATTCTCGGCAACAAAGCGCACACGGGCGCGGGCACGATTTGCTCAAATCTTAAAAGCGACGGCAAAAACATCGTTGTTCACGGGGACATTGAATATGAAACAGGACTTCGCAAAATCGGTGGCATTTTAGCCGATGGCGCGGATGTTGGTTGTGGCTCGGTGATAAACCCCGGCACAGTTATTGGTAAAAACACAAGTGTTTATCCACTTACTTCCCTTCGCGGAGTTTATCCTGCAGATTGCATCGTTAAATCACAAAAGGAAGTAGTAAAAAGAACATAAAGAAAATGGCGGTCAATGACCGCCATTTTTTTATTTTTGCACCACATAAAGTGTTTCTGTTTTAGTGTCAAAGTAAACGGTATAGCTACCCGCCTTTACTTGAACGTTTCTATTACCACCCTGGTATTCAAACCATGCGGTGGTTTTGCTTTCATCCACGGTGTTATACCAAGCAACGTCACCGCTTTCCCTGTTATTATACACCTTGAACTTAAAGAGCGAATCGTTGCAGGAAACGTCAACGGAGTAAAGTCCGTCGCCAAGATGCTTGAACTTATACTGTGTTTGGTTAGTCCAGTTATTTCCATTGAAATTACCGCGAAGGTACAATTCCCATTCTTTTGTAGTTTCCGAGCCTGATCCTGATCCACCACCAACGTCTGGGGTATATCCACTTATATATTTAGCAAGCGTTTGAGTCTTTTTATTGATATAATTGCTAAATGACATATTAGAGCCATCGGATTTATTCAAATCAAATCCAACACCCGTTCCTGCATTTCCAAGATTTTTGGATGTTGTGGTATCTTTTGAATAAAGTGATTTGGCAATATTGAAGCTTGCTTCAAAGGTGGATACCTTAAGCATATCACTTTCGCCCACAAGCTTAAGTGCATCTACGTATTCATTCTTAAAGAAATTAGCATTCAAAATACCCTTTGTAAAAAGAGGATTTTTTTGTGTGCTACCATTTCCTATCGCCTTATCACTAAAAGGGCTATCGCCTGTCATATGGTCGCCCGATGGATTCCAGTCCTTATTAACGCCCAAACCACGGTCAAGGTCATAAGGAATTATCATCATTTTTCCGTTATCAGCTCTAAAATAGATATAGCAGTTGTTATAGTTGTTTCTAAGGTCATCGGGGTTACCAACGATGTACGAAACCGAAGCAAACATAAGGAAATTCTCAACGTCAACAACGGACGCGAATTTATCCTTATTACAAGAGCTTGAATTTATTGTATTTATAAGATTTTTAAGAGCAGAGTGATCGCTTGTCTTTTTATTGGTCTTAAGATCGTAAACGTAGAATTTACCTGCAAGCTCATCCTCTACCCCGTATGACGTAAAGGAAGTAAAGGTTGCACCCTGATCCGTCCAACCGAGCTTATAAAGGTCGCCACCAATCGCTTCTTCCGGAAGATTCTTTTCAAGGAATATCTTATCAATTGGCTCATAGAAAAGCCAAACACCACAATGATTACTTCCAACGTCAACAGATGCAAGATTGGTATGCGGCGCAAGAACACCGAACTCACGATATAGCTCATATGCATAATACTCTCTGATATGAGTGGCATCATAGTTTTTGTTCCATCTCATATCTATTTTTTCAAGAGTAGCAAAGGTTCTATTCTTTCGTTCTTTTCTTGCTGCACTGTCAGTCCACACCATAACGTCATTTCCGTAATGCTCGGGGTCGTCAAAGGTTTCTTGGAAGCTAACCTTAAAATGCACAAGGTTATACATTCCCTTGCTATCACTATAAAACTCCGTTCTTGAGGTGTTACCCTTCATTCTAACGCCGACCTGATCAATAACGTACTTGAGCTGCGTTCCGTCGGGTTTTGTAATAGTAACGTGCAAATCAGCCATTCTATAAATAGGAGATTTATTATTCTTTTTATAGTCATCGTTGATTTTCTTTAGCTCGGAATTACTTATATCAAGATAAAGCTCAACGTGATTTTCAAGACTAAAAAGCTCATAAAACAATGCAAGCTCATCATCGATTTCAGGATTTGGATCTTCCTTGGGATTATCTATAGTAGTACTTGTTGTATTACCTGCACCCGTGGTAGTTCCAATTACACTCGACGTTGTACCTGACGTGCTTGTTGAAGCAGTTGTTCCCTGTGTTGAAGTTGTTCCTGTTTGATTTGTAGAGGAAGTCGTACTTGAAGTTGATGTTGGTCTGGAATCTGTAGTAGTGGAGAACTCCGTACCAAGAGTTGTTCCGGTTGAAGAATCAGTCTGATTTCCACAAGCAAAAAGCCCCAAGCACATAGCTAATAACAAAACAATGGCTATTATCTTTTTCATAATCTTCTCCTTAGTCGCAAATTTATCTATTATAATTATAAATTATTATTCCCTTTTTGTCAACACAAAAAAGCACCCAATTTTTATGAGTGCTTTTTGGTGTATTCTACTAAATTAAAGTATGCCGTAAACTACCCAAAGGTAAATATAGGATGAGATAACTGCTGCAAGTGTGAAAGGAATACCAATGCGGAAGAAATCCTTATTCTTAACCTCGTAGCCTTCTCTTCTAAGGATTGCAGTACCTGTGATATTTGCAGAAGCACCGATGCGTGTGCAGTTACCACCAAGTGTAGCACCTGAAAGAAGACCGAAGTAAAGAAGTGTGGGATTGATTCCAAGTCCTGTAATAATGGGAAGCATTGTTGCAACATAAGGAATATTGTCGATAAATGCAGAAATAAATACTGAGAACCAAACAATAACTGTAAAGAGAATGAACTCATTACCGCCACCAAGCTTAGCAAGAAGCTGTGCAGCTGCATCGATAACACCCTGCTCGGAGATGCCACCTATCATAAGGAACAAACCAAGAAGAAGTCCAAGTGTCTGGAAATCGATTGCCTTAAGAGGCTCGATAACAGATTCTTTTGTCTTATTTCTGATAAAGTTATAAACAAGACCAACAACCAAAAGAACACAACAGATAAGACCGTTTGTGATGTCAGGTTTGTTTTCAATGAAGGATGCACCGATAAGAAGTGCAAGCATTGCAAGAAGAAGGATTGTGGGAACGTAATCAGTTACCTTTGTTGTGGATTCCTGTTTAGGAATGGGCTGCTTTTCTTTTCTGAAGATGAAAGCAAGAATAATAGCAGATACTACTGCGCCAAGCTCAACTGCAAAGAAGATACTGGGCTTGCCTTCATACCAGAAGAAGTCAAGGAAGCTCATACCTGCCTCGCCACCAAGCATAATAGCAGTTGTATCACCAACGAGAGTTGCTGCGCCCTGAAGGTTTGAAGAAACCGCAATACCGATGATAAAAGGAACGGGATTTGTGTTAAGCTTCTTACAAATCTGAAGAGCAACGGGAGCAATCATAAGAACTGTTGCAACGTTATCAACGAATGCAGAAATAATACCTGCAAAAAGTGCAAGAGCAACTGCTGCCATTTGAACATTTTTAACCTTGTTTATAAGAACCTCTGCAAGAAGGTCAGGCATTTTTGAATCAATGAAGAGCTGAACAAGTCCCATTGAGCCTGCAATCATAAGAAGAACGTTGAAGTCAATAGCACCTATAACGTTAGTGAGTGAAAGCATACCGGTAATTACAAATAAAACACCGGAACCAAGCGCGATATATGTACGATACTTACCAAAAGCAAGAATAAATACATAAGTGAGCGCAAAAAGTATAAGAGCTGGTATCATTTTTAGAAAATTTCTCCTTTGTTTTTATTTTTTGTTAACTTATTTATTATATACTATTTTTATCCAAAAGTCAAGAAGCTTGTCTGATTTTGTTGCTTTTTTTCTTTCTAACTATTTCAATCGCTAAAAGTATGAGTCCATATCCCACTGTGTACATTGGTGCCATTCCCCACGCAGTAAGTGGAGTATCAGACAAAAGCGGCTCTGCAATATGATAAGCATCACTCATATTGAATGTCTGCATCATGAATGCACCAAGAGTCAAATACGTTGTAAAGCCAAAAAACGTACAATACCACTTTTTGTATGTAATATCAATTTGCTTAAACATTAAAAGCGCAACAACAACTGTGGCAGATAAGCTATGGTGAAGTAATCCAGAAATGGTCGGAAGATAAAAAAACGATACATCTTGATCTACGTATGTAGCATATATGGATGTCGAAACTCCACCAAACAAACCTAGAAGCCATACAAAATGAAAAACATTGTTATCTCTCTTGCCAAACAAAACCGCAAGAGCCAAGACCAAACTAGTCATTCCGCAAAAGCTGTCAGGAATTATCAGATACCATCTAACATCGTCATATCTAAACACTTGCGAGAGTCTGTTTGTCATTATAGCTATAAAAAGTAGTACCGCTAAAGTTTTCAAAAAAATTCTTTGTTGTTTTTCTTCTTTAGCAAATCTTTTTGCAGATAATAATGCAACACTTGCCACTACAGTACTGATTATCAAATATAAGATATGTTCGATTCCAAAAAGTTGTGGTGCCATATTATTCCTCCTTTAAACAAGTTCAATTTAATTATATATTTTTAAAAAAAGATGTCAATAACTTTTTTGACAAAATTATTAATATTTTTTGTTTTATTTGTAGATTTTTTTGAACATATATGCTATAATGAACCAAAAGACATTAAGAGAGGTGTTGTTATGAATACTCATTTTCCAAAAGTAAAAAAGAATTTTGGCTTTGGCTGTATGCGATTGCCAATGAACGACAAGGATGTTGACACCGCTGAATTTTCAAAAATGATAGATACTTTTTTAGATAATGGCTTTAATTATTTTGATACCGCACAAGGATATGTGGATGGCAAAAGCGAGCTTGCCTTAAAGGAATGTTTAACAAGTCGCCATCCAAGAGAAAGCTACATATTGACGGACAAGCTCTCCCCACACCTTTTCCAAAATGAAGAGGACATTCGCCCCGCATTTGAGCGTCAGCTTGAGGCGTGCGGAGTTGAATATTTTGATTTTTATTTGATGCATTCTCAAAACAAAGGACTTTATCCTAAATATCAATCATGCCGTGCTTTTGAAGTTGCACAGGAATTAAAGGCAGAGGGCAAAATCAAATACGTTGGTTTCTCTTTCCATGACAATGCAGAATTTCTTGATAAGATTTTGACCGAGCATCCCGAGGTTGATGTTGTGCAAATTCAGTTCAACTATGCGGACTATGATGACCCCTCTATTGAGTCAAGAAAATGCTACGAGGTGTGCAGAAAGCATAATAAACCCATTATCGTTATGGAGCCCGTAAAAGGCGGACATCTTGTCAATCTCCCCGACAAAGCCAAAGAGGTGTTCTCTGCTCTCGGAGATATGACTCCGGCAAGTTATGCAATTAGATTTGCCGCAAGCTTCGAGGGTGTTTTTATGGTACTTTCGGGTATGGGAAATATGGATATGATGAATGACAATATCTCTTATATGAAAAATTTCGAGCCCCTGAACAACGAAGAATTCGAGGCAATTTACAAAGTTTTGGAAATCGTTAAAGAGCAAGGAACAATTCAATGCACCGCCTGCCGTTATTGCGTTGACGGATGCCCTATGAATATTCCAATTCCCGACCTTTTCACCTGTGCAAACGGAAAGAAAATATGGAATGCTTGGAATTATGGCTCTTATTATCGTTCTCTCACTAAAGACGGCGGCGCACCTGAAACCTGTATCGAATGTGGCGCTTGTGAGGACGCTTGTCCCCAGCATCTGCCCATCCGTGATTTACTCAAAGAAGTTGCAAAAGAATTTGAAAAGAAAGATTAATAAAAACCCGCTTGGTAATCCAAGCGGGTTGTTTTTTATTTCTTCATTACTCTTCTAAGACAAATTGCTGTTCTTGCAGGAAGATAGATTGGGAATTCTTTAAATTCGTTTGTAGAATAAACATAGGTTTCACTTGGTCTATCCCAGCCACCGAATTCGTGACGGTCAGTTGAAAATACAACCTTATAATCACCTTTGAAGCGCATTTTGAGGTTATATCCCCAGAAATCATTTGTGGGATGGAAGTTGAACACATAGATAAGTCCGTTTCTTTCAAACATCATTATCTTGTTATCGTCATCAATCTGCAACCAATGGGGTTCTTTATCAAAAATACGATATTCCTTGGCAAGTTTAACCATTTCTCTATCAAATGCCAAAAGCTCGCTATATTTAAGATTGGGATCATCTGCAAGATGCCACTGACGGCGACAATAGAAATGCGACCAACCATTACCCTCTCTTGGGAAGTCAATCCATTCGGGATGGCCAAATTCGTTACCCATAAAGTTAAGATAACCCTCTCCACCAAGAGTCATTGTAATAAGACGAATCATCTTGTGAAGCGCCATACCTCTATCAATAATATGATTATTACACCATTTTCCCATATCGGTGTACATAGCAGCATCGCAAAGACGGAAAATGAGCGTCTTATCGCCAACAAGCGCTTGGTCATGTGATTCAGCATATCCAATATACTTTTCGTGAGGACGTCTGCCAGTAAGCTCACACCAAATGTGCCACATACTCCAATCCTCATCGCGAACGTTTTTAGTAAGTCTAATCCACATATCGGGCGAACCCATAGCAAGACGGTATTCAAATCCAATACCACCATCTACAATCGGCAAGCACATACCGGGCATAGCGGACATATCCTCTGCAATAGTTATAGCATTAGGGTTAACCTCATAAATAAGCTCTGTTGCAAGTTGAAGATAAGTAACCGCTTCTGTGTCAGTATTAAGTGAAAAATATTTGCTATAATCAGTAAATGCAGTACCAAGACCGTGGTCATGATAAAGCATTGATGTTACACCATCAAAACGGAAGCCGTCAAAACGATATTCTTCCATCCAGAATTTAAGATTTGAAAGAAGGAAGTGAATTACTTCGGGCTTATCATAGTTAAATAACTTTGTTCCCCAAGCGGGATGGTCTCCTCTGCTTCCTGCATGGAAATATTGAGTAACAGTTCCATCAAACTCTGCAATTCCCTCTGCCGTATTGCTTACTGCGTGTGAGTGAACCACGTCAAGAAGAACTGCAATTCCCATCTGGTGGGCGGTATCAATAAGGCGCTTCAAATCATTGCATTTACCAAATTTTGAAGATGCTGCAAAGAAATTTGAAACCTGATAACCAAAAGAGCCATAATAAGGATGCTCCATAATAGCCATTATCTGAATGGTATTGTATCCGGCTGCCTTTACTCGAGGAAGAATATTATCGGTAAATTCATTATAACTACCAACGCCCTCTCTCTCCTGTGCCATACCAATATGAGTTTCGTATATAAAAAGCTTCTTTTGAGGCTTGAAATTGTTTTTCTGCCAAATATATTCGGGCTCGTCCACAATGGCGCCTGCCCAAGTATAGTCATAGGGATTTTGAAGAACCCTCTTACAGTATGATGGAATTCTCTCAAGATAACTGCTCCAATGCTTAATAATTGCTTTTACTCTGCAATCATCCCAAAGAGTTTCTCTTCCCTCAATAAAGATTTCAAAAATACCATTGCCAAGATTATTCAATTTATGTGAAAATCTATTCCAACCATTGAAATCTCCCATAAGATAAACCTCGTGCGCCGCGGGTGCCCACTCACGGTAGTACCAACCGTTTTCTACCTTATGAAAGCCAAAATAATGATGTCCGTTAGCAAAATCTATAAGCTTGCCGTTATCACCAACAAGCTCTCTTTTCTTGTTGTAATAATTTTGCATTCTCAGATTAATGTCTGATTCAAATGGCTTTAACGCGGGGTCATATTCAAAAATCTTATAGCTCATAATTACCTCCAAGGATATTTATGTTTTTATTATAACTCCAAATCAATCCAATGTCAAGAAAAAAAAGGCGATAATCTTTCGATTATCGCCTAAATTTTATTGTTTAGTTAATTGCTCTTTTTGATATTGAAGCATATACAAATCATAGTATCTTCCGCGCTTTGCAAGAAGCTCAAAATGATTGCCCTGCTCTATTATTTCGCCATGAGAAAGAACAATGATATTATCAGCATGCTGAATAGTTGACAAACGGTGAGCAACGATAAGCATTGTGCCAATATTCATCATCTTTTCAAGTGAATCCTGAATAAGAAGCTCTGTTTCTGTATCAATGTTAGCAGTTGCTTCGTCAAGAATCATAACGCTTGGCTTATGAATAATAGTTCTTGCAAATGAAAGAAGCTGACGTTGACCTGCAGAGAAGTTGTTACCTCTCTCACGCACTTCTTCATCAAGTCCATCCTTGAGTTTATCAATAAAGTGGTTGGCATTAACGTATTTGCAAGCCGCATTAATTTCTTCATCGGTAAAGCTGTCTTCACGAAGAACAATATTTGAACGTATCGTACCTGAGAAAAGGAATACGTCCTGAAGCATCTGTCCAAAATGACGGCGAAGCGAAGAAATTTTAATATCCCTTATATCAATTCCGTCAATAAGAATCTGACCCTTCTGAATATCGTAGTTACGACAAATAAGTCCAAGAATTGTTGTTTTACCTGAACCGGTTGAACCAACGAATGCAACGGTATCCTTTGCTTTGATTTTAAAGGATACGTCTTTAAGTACCCATTCTTCGCCCTCATAAGCAAACCAAACATTCTTAAATTCGATATTACCCTCAACATGCTCAAGCTCTATAGCTCCTTCACTGTCAACAACCTCGGGCACCATATCCATAATTGTGAATATCTTTTCAGCAGAGGCAAATGCAGACTGAAGTCTATTGAATTGGTCTGCAAGATTTTGAATTGGGTCAAAGAATGTTTGAATATACATATAGAACGAAACGAGAACGTCGGATGTGATCATCAAACCCATAAAGCCCACGTCCTTAATATATCCCTTTGCAGCGAAATAGAAAAGGCAAAGCTGGCTTGAAATATAGAGCATATAAATGATGGGACGGAATACACTGAAAACGAAAATCTGATCCCTCATCGCCTTACCAAGCTTATTGTTCTTTTCAACGAATTCTTTCTTTTTTCTCTGCTCCTGATTGAAAATCTGGATAATCTTAATACCTGAAAGATTTTCCGAAAGGAACGTGTTGATATCCGTTGTGCCATCCTTAACTCGTCTGAATGCTCTTCTTGAAAACTTACGGAAGATAAGTGTAAAGAAGAAAATAAACGGAACAAAGCAAAGCACCATAAGTGTCAAAGCATAGTTAAGCATAAACATAGCAACAACTATCGCAATAACAAGGAATATGTTTTTGATGAGGTTTGTCAAAATTTGAGTAAACATCATCGAAATTGCGTTCGTATCGTTAGTAACACGTGTTACGAGCTTACCAACGGGCATGTGATTGAGCTGCGCGTGGGAAAGACTTTCAATATGTGTGAAAACATCCTCGCGGAGCGCAGAAAGAATCTTTTGACCGATTTTCTGTAAAAGTATAGCTTGTATGTATTGGAAAACAAGTGACGTAATAAGAATAAACGCATAAATTCCAATATAGATCAAAAGTTGATTCATCTCAAAATCGGTTTCAAGGAATTTGATAATAAATCCCATAAGTCGTGGAGAAACCACGCTGTACGCTATTGAAAATACCATAAGAAGTCCAACGATTACGAACTTACCGATATGGGGCTTCCCGTAACGAAGCAAGCGCTTCATTATCTCGGAATCCTTCATATTTCTGTCAAATCCAATAGCTTCCTTATTGTTTTTTATCGTCATGTAGGCAATAGTGAAAATGACACTGAACAAGCCCACAACACCGCCTACAAATAAAAGAGGAAAATATTCGTACATACTTTTACGCCCCCTTTTCTTCTTCAAGCTTTTGAAGCTCGACCATTACCTTGTAATCGGGACAACTTTCTATAAGCTCGTTATGTGAACCTACTGCAACTATCTTACCTTCATCAACAAAGATAATCTTGTCCATTTTTTCAACCGTGGAAATACGGTGTGCTATAAGAATCGTTGTTCTACCACGTCTATTCTCACGAAGATTGTCTATAATTACCTTCTCTGTCTTTGTATCAACAGCACTTACAGAGTCATCAAGAATAAGTATGGATGCCTCTTTCATCAAAGCACGAGCAATAGAAATTCTCTGCTTTTGTCCACCGGAAACTGTAACACCACGCTCACCGAGAATTGTAGCATATTTAGCGGGAAATTCCGAAATATTTTCATGAACGTCAGAAAGTTTAGCGGCTCTAACAACCTCATCAGAGCTTGATGTGTTCTTTGAAAAGGCAATGTTATTTTCAATAGTATCGCTAAACAAGAAGTTATCCTGAGGAACGTACGCGCAAAAATCACGAAGTGTCTTTATCGGTATTGTGTTAACGTCCTTACCGTCAATAAACAAGCTATTGTCATCAACGTTATAAACTCTTAAGATAAGGTCAACTATGGTCGTTTTACCCGAACCCGTTTTACCGATAATACCAACATTTTCACCCGCATTAATCTTGAAGTTAATGTTTTCAAGAACATTATAATCTCCATCGGGATACATGAAATTAAGATTTTTAAATTCAATATCACCCTTGATAAAATCTACGGCTTCAACGCTTTCAGCATCCTTAACGTCGGGCTTTGCATCAAGAAGCTCTGAAATTCTCTTAAGAGATGCTTTGCCACGGCTTGTCATATCAATAAGCATGGACATTGCCATAACGGGCCATACGATTGATGTGAAATATCCGTTAAACTCCAAAAGCTCACCAACATTGAACTTTCCCTGATAAACGAGGTATCCGCCGTATCCAAGAATAATGCAAATAACCGACTGAACGAAGAATGTTACTGAAATATGCAATAAAGTTGATATTTTTGTAAATTCAATATTTATATCTTCATTCTCTTTATTGAGCTTTTTGAAAGCCCAAAGCTCTTTAAATTCCTTAACAAATGCTTTTATAACAGCAATTCCCGAGAAATTCTCTTGCGTAAAGTCAGAAAGCATTGAGAATTTTTCTTGGCGTTCTTCCCATTTCTTTGTCATAAATTTACCAACAAATGAACCTACCGCAAAAAGCAGAATCATAGGAATAAAAGCCAAAAGAGTAAGCGTGATGTCGAGCTTTGACATCTTGTATATTGCAAGACCTGTCATTGCTACTGCATCTACAAGCATCAAGGTTCCGTCGCCAAAGCACTCATTTATAGTACTTAAATCATTTGTAAAGAGCGACATCATATTGCCGACCTTATTTACTTGATAATACTGCTGTGAAAGATCCTTGCAATGATCGAACATTCTCTCGCGAAGGTCGGTTTCAACCTTTATCGCAGTTCCAAACATACAAACTCTCCACAAAAATCTACCAAGCGCTATAATAAGAATAGTAAATATCATCGGAGCACAAATTTTGTCAAGCAAGAAATCAAGGTCAAACGCAATTTCTTGTCCGCCGATATCCACAACACCTTCGCTAAGACCTGTTACAACATAGTTATAAAATTCAGGTATCTTAAGCTGAAAATAGTCAACTGCAATAAGTGCTATAACACCCAAAAGCAGAGCAAAAAAGTGTTTTTTATAATACTTATTGACATATTTTCCAAATACCATGTAACTCCCTCCTTTGTCAAAAAAATCTAAAGTTCATTATATCATAAATATTTAACTTATGCAACAAAAAAGACAAAAAAGCTTATAAAAATCTCAAAATTTAATATTTGTTCATAATAATCATTCATATTATCAACAATTATTGATAAAAAACAAAAAAATTTTCCTTGTTATTTTGATTTGTTTGTGATAAAATATTTTTTGTTATCATTCAATTTGTTATGGAGGGTACAATATGTTTATTTCTGTATTAATTTCTGGCATAGTATTCTTTATATTTGCCCTAATTTCACTAATTTCATATATTTGCTTTTCAATGGTATTTAAAACACCCAAAAGAAAAATTTGTAAAGAGGGTGAATATGACTTCCCTCCAGGGGAAATTTACGAGCCTTTTTATCCTCAAATGAAGATTTGGACCGACAGCATTCGTTCAATGAATAGACAGCTTATGGAAATCAAATCATTTGACGGATTAATACTTCGTGGCTATTATTATGAATATTCACCCGATTCTCCACTTGAACTTATATTCCACGGATATAGCGGAAATGCCGAGCGTGACCTTTCCGGTGGCGTTGAGCGTTGCTTTGCTCTTGGCAGAAGCGTGATTCTTATCGACCAACGAGGTGCGGGGATGAGTGAAGGAAAGGTTTGTTCCTTCGGAGTAAATGAACGTCGCGACTGCCTTGCTTGGATTGATTTTGCAACAAAAAAATTTGGTAAAAATCGTCCACTCATTATTGGAGGCATTTCAATGGGTGCTGCAACCGTTATGATGGCTTCAGGCGAGAATCTTCCCGAAAATGTAGTTTGCGTTATGGCGGATTGTGGATATTCTTCTCAAAAAGACATTATTTGCAAGGTCGTTAAAGAAATGAAGCTACCTGTAAAAATCATTTATCCGTTTATTAAGCTCGGAGCAAAACTTTACGGTGGATTTGATCTTGAAGAACTCACACCAATAGAAGCAGTTGCTAAATCAAAAACACCAATAATTTTCATACACGGTGATAATGATGATTTTGTTCCCCATTCTATGAGTGTTGAATGCTTTAATGCTTGCAAATCAAAAAAGAAAATGGTTACAATAGAGGGCGCAGGTCATGGACTTGCTTTCCCCGTTAATCAAGAGAAATACGTTGAATCATTAAGACAATTTCAATATGAGGCTAATATATTTAACAAATAAAAAATTGGGCAGTTCGTAATGAACTGCCCTTTTTCTTTATTCTACAATGATATAAAACAGATTCTTAGTATCTGCTTTGGTGATGGTATGAGTGCCCGCTTCAAGCTCAACTGTTATGATATTAGTGTCGCTTGTTATTTTTTCACCATCTATTTTAATATTGGTTGTGGATTCAACAAACACCAAAATAAGAGTTCTTGCTTCAGTAATAGTAAATGTGATAGATGTTGAACTCTCTATCTTCAAGCAACGGGTAAGCGTAAGACCGTTATAAGTCACAGTACCCTTTGAAGTTGAAAGATTACCGTTAATTGTAAAGAAGCTTGAATCCTTACCATTTACTGTAAAATCATGAAAAATTGTGCCCTCGGGAGTAGGAGTTACTACAGGAGGAGTTGGTGTATCACCTGTGTTTCCGTTACCCCCACTGTTTTCATTATCCGAAGAAGTAGAATTACCTACGTTAGTTGAAACAAGATTCCCCTTATAAGATTTTAGAGCTGATTTGAGCGCTTGGTTAACATCATAGGATGCGTTATCAGCATCAGTAAATTCCCACTTGAAATCGCCACCTTGAACTCGTCCGGCAAATTGCTTAACGGTTTCCATCGCCTGATCTGCTGTTTGAACGTTGTAGGTATACATAGAAGCATCGGTATCAAAATTACTATAACTATTTCCGCCTTTTGTGGTAACAACATTTGAAGGCACCTTTTCATCTCTTGAGGAAGCAAGGTAGCAGTCAAATTGAGTGCTATTCTGCTGATAAGAAACTACTGCGTGACCTGTTCCTGCAAAAACATTGCCAAATGCTTTTATAATACCACCGTCTTCTCCAGAAAACGTTCCCTCTCCGTCATCTGCAATGTCAGAACCTTGCATAGAAATCAACATAGCATAATTAACATTAAGAAAATAGTTATTTTCTGCAAATATTGAAGAACCTGTTGTAGCACCTATTGCATATTTAGAAATTCCGTCATAAAAATTGTTATATACGTGAAGTGTATCCGCTTCACGAACACGTGGCATACGCGAATCACAGTGATCATAATAGTTATGATGATAAGTGATAAATCTTGACGTATCACCACCGTTACCCTGAAGATTTACCTTTCCGCAATCCCAGAAGCGATTAAATGAATGTGTTACATAGGTAGATTTCTTTGTATCAAGAGCACCATCGCCCTTTGCTTGGTCAGCATCGGATCCTGCATCTCCATAGAAGAAATCACAGTTATGTACCCAAATATGGTCATTATCCTGCTGCAAGCCAACGTTGTCTCCTTCATTAGAATCACAATTCATAAACGCAAGATTTCTAATTTCAATATTAGTTGCACCCTTAAGTCTTAATCCAAATCCATTAAAGGTAGCATCGTTACCAACGCCTTCAAGTGTAATACCACCTGTAAATTTACCTTCGCCACAATCAACGAGAAGATCGCCCTTGTCAAGTGTTGCAGGATCAGTAATATTACCTATAAATCTGATGCAAACGGGATCCTTTTCATATCCTTTTTTGAGTGCTGTCAAAATATTCTGAATACCTGTTATGGGTTCAGGACCGTTTTTGCTTATAGTAATGTTCATTGTAATAGTGTCTTTGTTAGTATTAGTAACATAGAGCACTCTCGCATTGGATTTAAGAGTACCATCATCGTTATAAGCACCGCTTGAGGTACCGTTAACAAATGCAAAGCCTTCTCTGATATGGTTAATGGTTTCTCTCTTAAAGCTTGTTTTAGCATCTTTTACTTCTTCACCGTTATCAACGGGGATAATATCAATGGTATATTCACCCGCTTTAAGTCCAAGAATGTCACATCTATAATAAGATCCGTAATTTCTGATAAGCTCAGTATCTACTTTAACGTTGTCACAGTACACATTGTAACTATCTGCTCCTTCAAGGGGCTTCCATTCACAATAAATTGTTTCAAATGAATAGCCTGTCAAGGTTACCTCAATGCTACCGCTAACTGGTACGTTGGGCGTGTCGGGAGGATTGAATGGATCATCGGGTTTTTGAAGCTGTGTTCCACAATTATCACATATATAGTCCGTGTTAGCATCCTTATGCTCTGTGCAATCGGAATCTACAGGGGGATTGGAAGGCTTCTCAAGAGCTGTTCCACAGTTGTCACAAAAATAGTTAAGGTCCTCGTCAACGTGAACGTTGCACGTAGGTGGAATGGGATCAACGACAGGAGCTGTTGTTGATGTTGTTGATGTTGTTGTGGTAGTTGTTGTGGTGGAATCAACGGGTGGATTAAAGCAAGAAACCATAGTTCCAATCATCATAACCAGCACAAGAATAAGAGCAAGTATTTTCTTCATATTTTTTCCTTTCTTGAGATATCCATCTCTTGTTTTTTTATGAACATACCCATTATATTATATCTTATCTTTCTAACAATAGCAATAGCTTTTATCAAAATACTACTTTATAGCTATATTTATGCCTTTTTATTCTTAAAAAATTTATGCTTTTTTGTACAAAATAACAAAAGCACTCTTTTTCCAAGAGTGCTTTTATCTTTTTTATTCTGAAAAATAATTATCAGTAAGCTTTAATCCGTTTTCGGTGAGTGCATATACATCAAGCATCACTTCTCTATTCAAAGGCATTTGCTTTATTCTTTCAAAATGTTCTTCAGGGGCAAGATGAACTCTGCCCGATTTTATCTCCTCGATAAGTTCTTCTATAGTATTAATCTTCTTTTCAATTGCAATGCCACCGACCTCATCTCTATTTTCAATGGAATGAATATCTGTTCCCGCGGTCATAGGCAATCCGAGATTTTTCGCATATTCATACGATTGACGTGATTGCTCGTCAAAGTCGCCCAAGTTGAGCACCTCAATAGCATCAACATAATCAAGTGAAAGACGTATGTCAGAAACATAGTATCTTACACGAAACGGATGAGCTTGAATGATAAATCCACCCGCTTGTTTTATTGTTTGAAAAAATGGTATCCTTTTCATATCTCTTATTTCAGGATGACTCTTAAGCCATTCGGGAGATATACCAAGAACGATATATTCGTCAGTTCCATCGCAAAATTTTTGTTCAAATCCGAACAATACTGTAAAACCGTGCTTATCGCCCTCTCTTTTTGCCCTATAATACCCTTCGCAATATTCGTCAATAAACATATCCCAAGGCATACGTCTATTCACCGATGTATTTCCGTGATAAAAATGGTCGGTCACAACCATTCCAGAGTATCCTCTATCAAGATAAAACTTAATATATTCCTCAGGCTCGACTATAGAACATAGACTTGCCGCATTTGTGTGTGAATGCAATTCGTAGTAAAACATTATTTCTCCATATAAACTATTTTTAACAATTATAACCCATTTTCAAACAAAAGTCAACAAATTATAAGTCTAAAATTACTTATTGACAAAAATATTCATTTGTGTTAGAATAATTCGTCAATAAATAATTACGGAGAAAATAAATGTTTGATTTTATTCATATATTGGAACACAGCTTTTTAGATTCAATAAAGTTAATTCCTTTTCTTTTGATAACCTATCTTTTAATGGAATATCTTGAGCATCGCTCTGGTGATATAGCAGAGCGCGTATTGAAACGTTCTGGTCAGTTCGGCTCACTTATTGGAAGTTCGCTCGGTCTTTTGCCACAATGCGGATTTTCTTCAGCTGCTGCGGGGCTTTACAGTGCAAGAGTTATTTCTCTTGGTACACTTATTGCTGTATTCTTATCCACAAGTGACGAAATGATACCAATATTTATTTCACATAGTATTAGTATGAATGTCATTTTCAAAGTGCTATTAATTAAGTTTGTCATTGCACTTTTGGCTGGTATTAGTATTGATTTTATTATCAAAGCTATTTATAGAAAGAACTCAATTAAACAAGAAAGCAAAATTGAAGAATTTTGCGAACGCGAGGATTGTCACTGCCACCACGGTATAGTCAAACCCGCATTAATTCACACACTCAAAATTTTTACTTTTATATTTGTTTTTACACTCGCACTTAATTTGGTAATTCACTTAATAGGCGAAGAAAATATTGCAGTTCTTATTCTTAACAAACCTTTGCTTGCAAATATACTTTCAGCATTAGTTGGTCTTATTCCCAACTGCGCTTCAAGCGTAATTATAAGTGAACTCTATGTTGATGGTATTCTTTCAGCCGGAGTAATGCTATCAGGACTTCTTGCAAATTCCGGAATAGCACTTGCCGTTCTGTTCAGAACTAATATACCTAAAAAAGATAATCTCAAAATAGTATTGATACTTTTCATTATTTCCGTAATATCGGGATTATTTGTAGATATATTATCTATATTTTAAGAAAATGGCGTTCCAAAAAGGAACGCCATTTTATTTAATGCACATCCGTTTTATATCTATGCTCTGTACATTTAGGATGATGGGGTGGAGCATATACCGAGGAAAGTTTGAGATCACTTTTTCCGATATTTGCTATATCATGCCATGTTCCTGCAGGAATAAACACAGCATCTCCCTTACATAGCTTTTTCTTATTGAATAAGCATTGAGGATTCTCACCAGTAAGCAAAAGCGCATACCCATATTCAACTCTTATATATTGGTCTGTGTCCTCGTGTATTTCAATTCCAACATTTTGTGAACAAGGAATATTCATCAAAGTTGTTTGAAGATACTTCCCCGTCCATATGGTTTCTCTAAAATTATTATTTTTATAAGCATGTTTTTCAACATTCAGAGAATAAACTTCTCCACCATGCTCGTTTTTACATTTTCTATCGCATCCATCATAGTATGACATATTATCATTTCTATAAAATTCAAGATGCTCATAAAGTTTTCCTTCATCGCACGAACAATTATCTTCTCTTCGTGGCATAATTTCATTTTCTATTCTTCCACATAAATTTCTTTCAATTCTTCTATGATTATTATTGCATATATGATTATTAAAGTGATTGTTATCCATATTGATCTCCTTTTTGTATCACTATTTTCATAATATGCAAAAACAAAAAAATCGCTCACTATGTGAGCGATTTTTTATGTATCAAATTATTTTCTGAATACTGAGAAAAGATCGTCGAAATCGAGATCATCGCTATCTTTTGCAGCGGGCTCTGCCTTCTTAGATGCTGCCTTTTCAGCCTTTGCAGGCTCTTCTTTTTTAGCAGCTACCTGTGCAGGCTGATCGTCAAATTTCTTTTCGAAGCCTGTAGCAACGATTGTAATCTTCATTTCATCCTCAAGATCGGGATCAAATGCAACACCCCAGATGATATTTGCATCGGGATTAGCTTCAGCAGAAATCATTGCGGAAGCAATATCAACATCCTGAAGTCCAACGTCAGGAGATGCTGTAATGCTGATGATAATGCCTGTAGCACCCTTGATAGTTGTTTCAAGAAGGGGACTGGAAATTGCAGCCTTAGCAGCAAGCTCAGCTTTGTCCTTACCTGTCGCAGAACCGATACCCATATGAGCATAACCTGCGTCCTTCATAATGGAAGTTACGTCAGCAAAGTCAAGGTTGATAAATGCAGGAACAGAGATAAGTTCTGAAATGCTCTGAACACCGCGACGAAGAACGTCATCAGCAGCTTCAAATGCATTTGCAAGTGTGATTCTTGTATCAGAAACCTGTTTAAGTCTTTCATTAGGAATTACTACAAGAGCATCAACGTAGGAAGAAAGAGCAGCAATGCCGTCTTCTGCCTGATTCATTCTCTTTGTACCTTCAAAGCCGAAGGGCTTTGTAACGATACCAACTGTAAGAATGTCGAGCTCTTTTGCGATACGAGCAACTACGGGAGCTGCACCTGTACCTGTTCCGCCGCCCATACCAGCGGTTACGAAGCACATATCTGCACCTGTGAGAATTGCCTTAATTTCTTCAATAGATTCTTCAGCAGAACGAGTACCGATAACGGGGTTAGCACCTGCGCCAAATCCCTTTGTTACCTTTTCACCGATAACAAGCTGAACGGATGCATCGCTTCTCTTGAGTGCCTGTCTGTCTGTATTAATAGCAACGAACTCAACACCCTTAATATTTGTGTTGATCATACGGTTAACTGCGTTGTTACCGCCGCCACCGACACCAATAACTTTAATATTAACGCCTGAGCTCATGCTGTCGTCATGTTCGAAAATCATTATAAATATCCTCCAAATTTCACAAAAATATATAGAAGTTCGTCCTTACTATATATAATAATATATTTTTGCAATATTTGCAAGAGTTTTTTTGTATTTTTTGTGAATTTTTTTAATTTTTTTTGTTATTTTTGACAAAAATCAAATTCCGAGCGTATTTTTTCATCATTAACATAGCGAAGCAACACTTTTTTCTTATCAGTAGCATCAATAATACCATTTTTTTCTTGGTCAAAGTCATCTCTGAAACACACTTTATAAGAAACCTCAATCTTTTCTTCAATGTCGGTCATAGCGCCCAAAACGAATTTATATTTCTTTCCAACCACAAAAGCATTGTCGTATTTGTTTTTAACATCGACAATGTTAAGGTACTTATAAAAGCCATATTCTTTAATATATGAAATAAGCTCGTTTGCCCTTTTTGTATCTTCTCTATCCGAAATCGTTCCTATTTCGCCCTCAAGTGGTGCTTCAAGCTTTATATATATGCCAGAAAATCTTTCGTAACTTGGTGCGCTTTCAGCTATCTCAAGAATTTCAAATTCGCTATTTACATAGCAAAATCCGCTAGTATGAGAAACTAAATAAATATCTTCATATTCCTCAATTTCTATTTTTACTCTATTAGGAAAATATGAATTTATCTTCACACTTTTCAAGTACGGCAAAATAGATAGGATAGCTTTTTCTGCCTTATCCTTATTTAGATAATAAAGTCTATCTCCCTTATCAATACCTGATGCTTCAATTATCTCGGAATAATTATATCTGCTATCTCCAGCAACTTCGATTTCAATTACAGGAAAGAACAAAAGCACAATTGAAGTTATAAGTGAAAAAACGAGAACAACGGCAAGGATAATTCCCAAAGCAAATATAACTTTGCTAGCGCGCTTATGCTCTTTATTCATTTTTTCGTTTTGATTTGTTTTTTCTTCCATATCATTTTTTAGTGAGTTTAATTATCTCATCAAATATTAATTTATTTGCATCAAGATTAGCAAATTGAACGATGTTATTACTAAGTTCTTCTCTCTTGCTTTTATCAGATACAAGCATATTTACTGCATCTGCAAAGCATTTGTCATCAAGATTCTTTTCTTCTATCAAAACAGTAGCATTGGCATCTGCAAGCACCTTTGCGTTTTTGTACTGATGATTATCAACAACGTTGGGCGACGGAATAATAAGAGACGCCTTTTTCATCATTGCAAGTTCAGAAATTGTCATAGCACCTGCACGGCAAATGATAACGTCTGCAGCGCTCATTCTAACATGCATATCGTGAATGTATTCCATCATTGAAAGATTATTGCATTCTTCAAGTCCTGCTTCTTTGTACATTTGAGAGAATTCTTTATAATATATTCTTCCGGTAGCAAGATGGCAAATAACCTTTTTGTTATGTCTTGCATGATTTTTCATATATTCAAAAACAATTTCATTCATTCTCTGTGCGCCAAGACTTCCACCAAAAGCAAGAACATAGGTTTCATCTTGATTAATACCAAGCATTTTTCTTGCTTCTGAATAATCAAGTCCACCAAAGCCGCCACGAAGAGGATTTCCAACGTGCATCACGTTTTCTTTATTTTTAATGTACTTTTCGGTATCCTTAAAATTAACAAGAATTCTATCAAGATTACCTTGAAGCTGCTTAATTGCAAGACCGGGGCGAGCATTTGATTCGTGTGCAATAGTGGGAATTCCCATTTTTGCAGCGACCTTAAGCGCGGGCCAACAAACGTATCCACCTGTTCCGATAACGATATCGGGCTTAAAATCCTTAATAATCTTTTTTGCTTCAAACTGTGAAGTTACAGTAAGCATTACAGCCTTTATATTCTGAAGCGAAAGCGAACGGCTAATGCCCATAATATTAACGTGATGAAGCTTATATCCCTCTTTGGTAACAAGGGTGTTTTCAAGTCCGCGTTCAGTACCAACGAACTCAATTTCTGCTTCGGGTATATTCTTTTTTATAGTATTTGCAATAGCAAGCGCAGGATTTATATGCCCTGCTGTGCCACCGCCCGTCATTAAAACTCTCATTGATTTTTCCTCTTTATTTTTTCTTAACTGTACTGAAACTAGAAACGGAAAGTATGATTCCCATTTCGAAAATCTGCAATGCAAGTGCAGTACCACCTGCGCTGAAGAACGGAAGTGAAATACCGGTATTGGGCATTGAATTAGTTACAACCGCAATATTAAGTGCCACCTGTAGAGCAAGCTTGAAAATCAAGCCAACAACAAGCAACGATGAATATTTATCGGGTGCTTTTGCAGCAATTTTAAAGCCTCTAACAACAACAAGCACGAACAAACCAACAAGGAATACCGCGCCAAAAAAACCAAGTTCTTCACAAATGATTGTGAAAACAAAGTCGTTTTGAACTTCTACTATGTATCCGTATTTTTGACGGCTATTACCAAGCCCTACACCAAATAGTCCTCCAGAGCCTATAGCGTACAAGCCCTGCAGAGTTTGATAGGCATCACCAAGGGGGTCAGCCTTATCAATGTTTAACCAAGTATTAACTCTAAGCTGAGCATAATCTGAAACGAGAATAAGAAGGCATCCCGCAGCAGCAACTGCTCCTATAATCAAAAATATCCACTTTGAACGTGTACCACCCATAAACATAAGAGCAATACCGATCATACCAATAATCATTACACCTGAAATATGTTTTTCAAGCATTACCAATAAGCATATAAATCCAAAAATAAACGCGGGATAAAACACACCGTATTTGAATTCACTCTTAAGATTTTTGTCATTAACAAGCTTCTTATCGTATTTTGACAAATAAAATGCCATCATCATTACTACGCCTGTTTTGGCAATTTCTGAAGGCTGTATCGTTATAAAGCCAAGATTTATCCATCTTTGTGCACCATTAAACTCACTGCTTATTCCCGGAATAGGAAGCAAAACAAGCAACAAAAGAAATGCAGAACCAACATACGCTATTGTACCAAAGCACTTCCAAAACCAAGGACGCGCGTAAATAACGAAAGGAATGGTAATTGCAATTGCCGCAATAGCAAAGATCAAATAGCGCACGAAGAAATATGCGCTGTCGCCAAATTTTTGCTCAGCAGAAACATAGGTCGCGCTATACATCATAACCGCCCCAAAACAAAGCAAAAGGATTACATACACAAGGAAACGCGTATCAATACCGTTTCTGTAAATAACCCTTTTACTCTCCGCTTCATTCGAGTGAGAATGGTTGGGCGTGATTGATTTGTGAAATGCCTCATCTTGGGCATAAATCTGCTCACGCCTTGATTCCATATACTCGTTTATTCTTTTATTAATACTTTTCTTATCGGAAGTTACAGGGGCATTTGTGTTCTTATCATTTTTCATACCCTTACCTCCAAATTATTTACATTGCGAAAAATGCTATTGTACAAGAAATGAGTGTAACAAGTGAGAAAATAATAACAATTTTAATCTCACTCCAACCACATTTTTCAAAGTGATGGTGAATAGGTGCCATCTTGAATACTCTAATCTTTCTTCCAGAAAGTTTAAATACCCCAACCTGAATAATATCAGATGCAGCCTCTATAAGATAAATAATTCCAACAAGGAAAATTATCATAGGTTCATCAAGCATAAATGTTGCACCAACAACAAGACCACCCAAGAAAAGCGATCCGGTGTCGCCCATAAATACTCTTGCGGGATAGAAGTTATAAACCAAAAATCCTGCTGTTGCGCCAACAAGGCATGCGCCAACAAGAGCAAGCATTTTCATGTCGTGTGCGAATGCCACAGCACTAAAGAAAACACCAACAACAAGTGTTACAGAACTTGCAAGACCGTCAATTCCATCAGTAAGATTTACACTGTTTACAAATCCTATGATAAGCACGAATGCAAATACATAATAAAATACGCCAAGTTCAAGTGAAACACTTGTAAAAGGAATATGGAGCGCTGTATTAATATTATTAGTCAATCCCATCGCAACAAGATAAACAATTGCCACAAGTGACTGAAGTGTAATCTTTTGCTTAGGAGTAAAGCCTTCATTCTGCTTTTTAACAAGCTTTGTATAATCGTCAAAAAATCCTATCAAACCGTTAAGTGTTGCAAGTCCTAACGAAAGAGCCAAAGGAATGAGCATTTTTGTTTTACCGGCTATTGCAATGGTAACTGAAGCAACGGTCATAACAACTAATATTGCCATAATAAAGCAAATGCCACCCATTGTGGGAGTCCCCGACTTATTTGCGTGCCAACGTGGACCGATCTCAAGAATTTTTTGACCGACCTTGTGGCTTATAAGTATCGGAATTATAAGCTTTTCAAGCACAACGGTTAAAAGGAATATCGCAAATGCGACCAAAATAAACTCAATAATCATTTTAACTACCTCACATCAATTATGCAAGCTGTGCCTTAACGTAGTTAAGCACGTTTTCTGCAGCAATTCCACGGCTCGCCTTAACAAGAAGAACGTCGCCGTCTTTTAAAATTGAGAGAATCTTCTTGCCAACTACTTCAGCATTTGTTTCGGGATTTCTGAAAATCTGCTTTTCTGTCATTCCGTTTTTAAGTGCTCCATCAGCAAGGTTTTTAGATGAAAGCTCTCCGTATGTGAAAAGGAAATCAGCTTTCTTTTCTGCAAGGTATGAGCCAACTCCTGCGTGAAGAGAATCAGTTGTTGTACCGAGTTCTCTCATATCGCCGAGAAGTGCGATCATTCTTCCGCCCTTTGCTTTCGCTGTATCACCAAGAACATTAATTGCTGCATTCATAGATTCAGGGCTTGCGTTGTAGCAGTCCTCAATAACTGTGATTTTACCAACATTGTAGATGTTCTGGCGCATCTTTGCTGCACGGTATGAAAGAAGTCCTTCACGAATGTCAGCTTCATTCATATTCATCTTAAGACCTGTTGAAAATGCAACCATAGCATTATAAACGTTATGCGCACCAACAAGATTGATTTCAATATTCTTAAATTCACCCACAGGTGTTCTCATATCGAATACAAGACCACTTTCGGTATTTCTGATATTGCTTGCAAAATAATCGCATTCTTCGTTCTTCACACCAAAATAAAGAACATTATATCTATCACTTTCATGTCCCTGAAGAAGGGGCTCATCACCGTTCAAGAAAAGTGTTCCACCGTCTTTAAGACCTGCTGTGATTTCCATTTTTGCGCGACAAATGTTCTCTCTTGAGCCAAGCATTTCAAGGTGAGATGAGCCAATGTTTGTGATAACGGCAATATCGGGCTTTGCAGCTTCACTCATGAATTCGATTTCACCAAGACCACTCATACCCATTTCAAAAACAGCCGCATCATTTCTTTGGCTAAGCTCAAGCATACTCATAGGCATACCGATAGTTGAGTTGAAGTTGCCTTCTGTTTTATAGAGATTGAACTTTCTGTCAAGAACTGCAGAAAGAAATTCTTTTGTTGTTGTTTTGCCTACTGAACCTGTTACCGCAACTGTCTTTACATTAACCTGCGCTTTAACGTATTCAGCAATATCACGAATTGCTCTTATAGAGTCCTGTACGATAATAACAGCAACGCCCTTAACATCAAGGGGTACTCTTTCAGCAATAACGCAACGGCATCCCGCTTTTACTACGTTAGAAATATATGAATGTCCGTCAACTCTCTCACCGCGAATTGCAACAAACATAGATGTGTTGTCTGCTTCTCTTGAGTCTGTACAAACTGTTTCAAAAAGAACTTTATGATCACATCCCACGCTGTATATAGTTCCGCCGCAAATTTCTGCAACCTTATCCGCGGTAAGACGGCCAAGTCCCAATTTAATTTTCATTGTCCATACACTTCCTTTCGTAATACTTCCTATATAGTGCAAATAAAATGTCGCGCTCGTCAAACGGCTCTCTGCCGTTAGCGTTTATTTCGTAATTTTCATGTCCTTTTCCTGCAAGAATAACAATGTCATTCTTTTGCGCAGTAGCTATCGCATATTCAATAGCTTTTTTTCTATCAGGAATAACCGCAAAATTATTTGCATTTTCAATTCCTTCAAGAATTTCATTTATTATCAAATTTGGATTTTCGCTTCTCGGATTATCACTCGTTACAATAACGTAATCAGCATTTTCTATAGCGATTTTCCCCATTATTTTTCGTTTTTCTTTTTCTCTGTCACCGCCGCATCCAAAGAGCAAAACAACTCTTTGGTTTGGCTTTTTGAAACCATTAGCAGTATTGAGAAGCTTTTTTAAAGCATCGGGAGTATGAGCATAATCTATAAAGACCGCAAAACCCCGACCCTCAAATAGCTCGATTTTTTCAAGTCTTCCACGGACTCCATCAAAGCTTTTGAAGGCCTCCCTTATGGTGTATTCATCTATTTCAAGACACAATGCACAAGCAATCGCTTGCATTGAATTATAAACTGAAAACTCACCGGGGATATTTATTATTAAGTCAAACTCTTTATTATTATTTTGTATTTTATATTTAACTCCGTGCTCACCAAGATTTTCAATATTTTTCGCAGTAAAATCTGCGTTATAGTTTAAAGAACAACTTAATAGGTTGCAAGGAGAAGATTTCAAAATTAATTTTCCATAATCATCATCGATATTTATTATTCCACGCTTACACTTATCAAACAAGGTAAGTTTAGCCTTGAAGTAATCTTCCATATTGCGATGAAAATCGAGATGATCTTCTGTTAAATTTGTGAAGATTCCGATCTCAAACTCAATCGGCTCAAGTTTTTTTAGTTTGAGCGCGTGCGAGCTTGCTTCCATTATCACAAATTCAACTCCAGCGTCCGCGATCCTTTGGAGCATTGGATATAGCTCCTCAGGATCGGGAGTTGTGAAATTTGCTGTGGAGTCATCGTGTGTTTCAGAAAAGGACGAACAATTCAGTGTTCCGATGACTTCACAAGATATATTTGCTTTGTCTAATATATTTTTTATCATAACGGACACACTCGTTTTACCGTTTGTACCCGTTACGGCTATAAATTTTAGTTTTTTTGTTGGCTCTTTGCAAAAAATATTCATCATTTTTGCAAGTGCCCCTCTCGTGTCACTCACCAAAATTGAGCAATCACAAGAAAAATTTTCTTTTTCGATAATCACAGCCGATGCACCGCGAATCAATGCGTCATTTATATATCTGTGACCATCTGTTTTTGTTCCCTCAAGGCAAACGAAGATAAATCCTTGTTTTACCTTTTTTGAATTTGAAGTTATTCCTTTTACTTCGAAATCTCGAAGATGTACGGGATAAGTAATGTCTATTTTTTGACAAATATCTGAAAGCTTCATAAAGCCTCTCCTTTCGAGAAAAACTTTTTAAACTTCCTTTTATTCGTCGGGATCAAGATACCTGAATGTTACCGTGACAACAGTACCGGGCGAAACCTTTGTTCCCGCAGGAATTGATTGCTCAATCACTATAGCGCCTGCGCCACTTAGATAGTTATCAGTTCCGTCAATGCAAATATTTAGTTTGGCATTTATCAGCATTTGATTTGCCGCAAACGCACCCTTTCCGACAAGGTCCGGAACTGTTACTGTTTCTTCTTCTTTCGCATCACCCGTATAGAGAGTGATTACTTTATTAGTTCTATCAATTACCGTGCTTCCTCTTGGAACTTGACTCGTTACATATTCACCGTCGCCTTTGACGATTATTTCGTATTCGAAATCTTCTGCCTGAAGAATAGCATCTTCAATCTTCATTCCAGTAAGATACGGAACTTTTACACTATTATCCGTTGAAACGTCTTTTTCAACTCCTATATACGGTAGTACCTTTTCCATAAGCGCACCCATATAAGGAGCTGCAATAACACTTCCGTAAAGAACGCCTTGGCTTGGTTCATCAACCATTATAAGAACTGCGATTTCAGGATCATCCGCAGGAGCAAATGCCACGCAAGAGCAAATATAGGGTTCAACGTTATCAACTCGTATTTCAGTTCCCTTTTTCTCACTTGTTCCGGTTTTTGCAGCTATTTTGTATCCTGCGACATAAACATTTTTACCACCACCGTCGCCCGAAACACCATCTTCAAGAATAACCGCAAGTTTGTCGCAAACATCCTTGCTTATTACCTGACGTTTGATTTCGGTTTCGTGCTGATAAGTCACGTTTCCGTTATTATCTGTTATTTGTTCAACCAAATAAGGAGTTAACAAATATCCACCGTTTGCAACAGCGGCTATTGCCATCATATGCTGAATTGGTGTAATATTGAAATTCTGACCAAATGCATAAATTGCAAGGTCAAGACCCGTCATATCGTTTTGAGATTTTATAACACTATTTCCTTCGCCGGGAAGATCAATTCCCGTTTTTTCAAGATAACCGAAGGATTTGAAATAATCAAAAAATTTTGTAATACCCAATCGCTCGCCTATAGTCATGAACCATACGTTACACGAATAAACAAGTCCTTTAGCAAAGCTTAACAATCCGTGGCCACTGAGCTCATGGCAATGAATGGTGTGTCCGAAAAGATTAAGTGAGCCACCACAGAAAACGTTGTCATTTTCAAGTTTTATCACATTTTCGGTAAGTCCCATTGATGAAGAAACAACCTTAAAAGTAGAACCCGGTATATACGAATCCGAGACAGCTTTGTTTCTCCACATATCCATAAGATATTTTTGCTTTGTTTCGTTATATTCTTGAGTTCCCTCTACAAGTGCATCTTCTATTAAGAAGTTGGAATAATATTCATTGAGTGTCCAAGGATCGTTCAAATCATATCCAGGAACTGTAGCCATAGCAAGAATAGCACCCGTTTTAACATTTACCACTATTCCGCAAGCTCTATTTTTAGCTCCACACTCAGCCACAGTTGCAAGCAACTGCTCTTCAAGTGTTTTTTGTATAAATGAATCTATCGTTGTTGTAAGGTTTCCGCCGTTTTGAGCCGGAATGTAACTATCGTATTCATATGGCATTTCATTTCCATAGGAATCTCGCGCAGTTACGTAATATCCATCGGTTCCCGCAAGTATTTTATCATACTGCGATTCAAGACCGTAGATACCATCGCCATCGGAATTTGTAAATCCAATAACCGAAGATGCAAGCTCAGAATTTGGATAATATCTTGTGCTCATTGCTTGAATATGAATCATATCATCATATTCATTTTCTTCAATAAATTTTCTTACCTCATCCGTTTTTTCATCCATAACGTTTTTCGCTATGGTTCTATCGTGATATTTCGTAAACGTTGTGTGTCTGTACACCTCGTCATAGCTGACTCCGAGCAATTCAGAAAGCCCACGAGAAATATCATCAGCATAGTTTATATTTTTTCCATTTTCATTCGCCTTCTTTTGATTGTTTAAAATTGAAGATGGTGAAATAAAAATTCTATACGTTGTAATATTTGTGGCAAGAACATTGCCGTTTTTATCATAAATTGTTCCACGCTCGGCAGACACCGAGTATTGTGTTGTTATCTGATCTATAACCTTCGAAAGATATTTATTAAAATCTACAGTCTGTATCCAAAAAATTCTTCCAAGAAGTATTGAAAACACAAGCAATATTCCCACAAGAACTATAGTAGCTCTTTTTAATCTTTCGTGACTTATGGATTCATTATTCATATAATCACGCTCCTTTTCATGCTTTACCGAAAAATAAACGGTGAGAGCCGGATCAAGCAAATGGGCCGTTGCTTTTGCTCCGCACCGCATACCTAACCTCCACGAAAGGTATTCGGTCTGCTCTTCACCGTTTTTCAAGTGTGGCAAATGGAAAGAAATCTGCCTTCTTTATAATATTCAGAGAAGGCAATTTTTATGATTTTTCATTTAAATTGTTGAAAAATCCAATTTATCAAGGAGCCAAAAGAAACTTCTTCATTATGTTGCTTTTCAACTCCGTCGATTTTGTTGCTTTTTATATATTCAAAGTTCACATGCTCCTGTTTTATCATGCCAAGCTCTTCCATAGCAAAAATCTCAATGTCGGCATTCGCGTTTTTTCTGTCAAGATCTGTGCGAAGCTCTGCAATCTCCATATCCAAAAGAGAGATTTTATCTTTGAGATCATTTTGCTCGTTTTTAGCAGAACCAAGAAGCACTGCAGAGCCAACTATCATCAAAAGCGATATTGTGATAACTATTATTGCAAGTATGAGAGTTCCGGGTATCTTGGTTTTTCCACCCTTCACTATCTTTTCTTCTTTTCTTTCTTCAAGAGGTATCCAAGTCTTTGCCGCAACCTTTGCAACCTCTTTAATTTTAGAAGATTTTGTGCCGACTTTCTTCTCCTTTGAATCGTTTTTCGAAGAAGGAGTTTTCTTTTTCTCGGCTTTAGGATTATTTTTATCCGCTTCAGCCTTAAGCTCGGCTTTTACGTCATTTTTATTGTTTTTCTTATTCATATTATCTTTTTTACCATATCTTGCTTGATCCATTCTTTGCAAAAGAACGGCAGTATCAAGCTCAACATTTGACTCAGGAGTATATTTGCGAGTCGCTTTATAATAATTCGCAAAATCTCCCTCACTCAAACGTTTATTTGTGATCCCATTTTTATATTCGTGGAGATCATCGGCATCCCTGCCCGAAACCTTGAACGATTTTTGCACGTTTGCACGCATTGTTATCTCGCGTGTTTTTTGCTCGGCATATTCGGGACTGCGATCGTAGGTCGCGCCACGATTTTCATATCTTTCAAAAAGTTCTTCAAGCGCTTTTTCGTGATTTTCAGCTTTATGAACTTTTTTCATCGCAGAACGTCCTTTCGTTTATATTTTTTCTGCAACTCTGAGCTTTGCACTCTTTGAACGACTGTTTACCGCAAGCTCTTCGTTACTTGGAAGTATCGGTTTCTTTGTTATTATTTTGATTTTTGGTTTATTTCCGCACACGCAAACAGGAAAATCCTTTGGACAAGTGCACCCCGCAGCAAGTGAAGTAAACACTTGCTTAACTATTCTATCTTCAAGAGAATGGAATGTGATTATCACAATTCTTCCACCCTTGTTCATTCTATTCACCGCTGCCTCAATCGTGGGCGCAATGACATCAAGCTCTTTGTTAACTTCAATTCTAACTGCTTGGAAAACTCTTTTAACAGAACTCCATTCTTCCTTTCTCGCAAAAGAAGGAAGTGATTTCTTTATTATTTCAACAAGTTCCCCCGTTGTGTTCACAGGTCTTGCATTGATTATACCCGCAACAATTTTGGGAGCAAATCTTTCTTCTCCAAAATCGTAGATAACCTTTTTAAGCTCATCTGCAGAATAATCATTTATCACGTTATAGGCGCTTCTTGCTGCTCTATTGTCCATTCTCATATCAAGTGGCGCATCTGCCATATATGAAAATCCGCGTTCAGCAGTATCAAGCTGATATGAAGAAACACCAAGATCTAGCAAAAGGCCGTCTATCTTTTCGATTCCGAGATTATCAAGAACATTCTTTATGTTTGAAAAGTTATCTCTAACTATTTGAACTCTTTCACCATAAGGAGCAAGGCGTTCAGTAACAACCTTTATCGCATCCTCATCCTGGTCAATGGGTATTAACAAACCACCTTCAAGTTTTTCAGCAATTTTCGAAGAATGTCCCGCACCGCCTGCAGTACCGTCAACATAAATTCCATCGGGTTTGATATTAAGATTTTCAATGCACTCATTAAGGAGCACAGAAAAATGTGAAAACTCGCTCATAATCAAAGTCCGCAATCTTCAAGAGCAGCACGGAGTGCTTCCATATCCTGCTCAGCCTGATTGTTTTCGTAGGATTCTTCAGCCCAAATTTCTGCATAATCGCCACAACCGATGATTACTGTTCCCTTTGTGATAGAAGCGAACTGAAGCATTGTTGTAGGAAGAATAATTCTTCCCTGAGCGTCAGGAGAAACTTCGATTGAATTACCAATCAAGAAACGAAGAACTTCTTCGCTTGTCTTACGAGGAAGGAGCTTAATGGGAGCTATGTATTTTTCCCATTCTGAATGGGAGTAAATCTTAAGATAATTTCCGCGAATGCTTTGAGAAACAACAAATGTTTCGCCAAGTTCTTCGCGATATTTTGCAGGCACAAAAAGTCTATTTTTGGCATCTACATTATGCTTGAAATTATTGGATAACATGCTCTCAACTCCTTTCATCAAATTGGTTGAAAATCTCAAAATTCACCACTTTTATACACTTTCATGGGTTTTTTCACCACGAAGCATCACTATTATACTATATATATCGCAAAAATGCAATAGTTTTTTCAAAAAAATTGTGAAAAAATTTATTAATTTTTTGTAAACTAATTTTGTATTTTGTGTTAATATTTTGGCTTTTTCGATAAAAAAATACCCCAAATCCTCATTTTTTATAGGATTTGGAGTATCATTAAAAATATTTGTCAACTTGGTGGGGATTTTACCCTAAAAATTCTATTTTTTTGAGTAAAATCATATTAATTACAATGAAAATCCGTTGACTCTGCTGCATGAGGAACGCGTCCAACATCAGTATTATCACATCGTCTATCACGAAGTGCAGGTATGGGATTTTCAGCCACCTCGAAACGATAATCGTGTCTGTGTTTGCGAATATAATTGTCAATAACATTATGCGAAGGTACTATCTCTGGAGTTGGGTTAGTTATCTTTTGGAAACTAAAGAAATCAGCCGTTTCAGGAAGGCACTCAACCTTTTCATAGGTATTATCTCTGCAAGTTGTGTACTGAACAGTATCAGCGAGAATTTTTCTAACATAATCAATATTTTCGTGAAGCGAAATAGGCGCAGGAAATTCTCCGCAAGGAATTACTTGTTGCCAACATTTACCCTCATATTTTTCAAGAAGCTCGCGCGCTTTGTGAAGATGTCCTATTTCTGTTTGAAGATTGTGATCCCAAAAGCATTTTACATAGGGATCACTTTCGGTCATATAGCATGACCAATATAGATAGCACTCGCAATACTCGTGCCACAAAAGCATTTCAAGCCAAGTTGCATTTGGATCCATAAGGGATTCATAGTGAGTAACATGTTCTTCTTCAACAAGGGCAATCTCTTGATATAGTTTTCTTGCCATATCTGAACACGCAAAAGTTGTAACATTCATATAGTAGTTCATGGTCTGTTGTTCTGCGGCAGTGATTATCATTGTGTCAAGCACCGTTTGAACATCAGCAATCTTCGAATTTATGCTCTTTCTAACGTTATCCTTAGGGAATCTGTGGTGAGAAATTGTTGGTCTACCAGGCATAATTTCGGTGTATCTACCTACCAACATTTCAGGAGATGTTCCCTCAGTCATATCAAGAAGATTTGAATATCTATAAAGGTGGTCAAAATCCTCTAAAAGCGCGAAGTCAAGAGCTTTTTTAACATTACAATCCTTTTCCCTTTTGGCAAGTTCTGCGGTGAGGTCAACGGCTAATTGCTCGTAGCCAATCGTATGTTCGAGAATACTTTCATTTATTGGCTTTAATAGTGATGTTTTCAACTGCTGTTGCTTTTCAATTTCGCGCGTTAAAGCAAGTTCACGACGAAGATCGTTATCTCCACAATGACGAGCAAAATTATGAGAGAACCAGTTCGCCTCAAATTCTGTTCCGTTCATTAAAATTATTCGCGTTTTTGTGTAAGGATCAACGTTCTTTTTGTCATAGGATACAGGATACATTTCGTTCCAGTTTTGCAGAGCGCGTTCAGGCATTATACCTTTTTCGTTAAATGGATTCATACATTACTCCTTTTCAAATTATTTCCATAATATAGTATGATGTAGATGTATGAAATTATACTTTTATTTTATAAATTGGGATTTATAGGTATGTTCGAACTCACTTCACACGATTGTTTCGTCCACCTTTTCAAAGGTGGCGCAGTCAAGGGCGCGTAGCCCTTGCTACGGCGTTTCTTTGTTAGCTTTCTTTGCGCCTATGCCGTCAAAGAAAGCGGCTAAACGGTTTTGCTGTCAAGACTTGTTAGACGCTTTTTCTTTTGAGGAAGTAGCCCCAAAGAAAAAGCTTTGCAAAAAGAAAAGGGCGAATGCGCTCAAGCCGCGCGGCTCTGCTTCGCGCAGGGCGCCACTTTTGAAAAAGTGGACAAAACAACAGGCGGCTTTGTGCTAACATAGTGCGCGATAAATCAAAATCTCAAATAATCAAAAGGTAAAAAATATGAAATATTTTGACTCACATGCGCACTATTTTGATGCGT
>JAZKZP010000077.1:0-3491 GCA_045612715.1 Eubacteriales bacterium | reverse complement strand
AATTGGAAGAAAATCCAATGTATCGCGAACTTTTCTCAAAAAGCAATATTATTTTTGCTAGAAAACGTGAAAAAGAAAAAGCATTATTTACTAAAGCCCCCTCTCACCGTTCTTGACACTGCGATATACGTGGTGGGCTTGCTCATATCAGCCGTCCTGCTGTTCGGCCTTGTGATCGCGGGATCTATACTTTTAGATTCCGTTGCATTCAATGATCCCGGTGCTGTTGCGTACTTCTCGGGCGCAGGCACGCTTCTTGCACTTCCCTTTGGTTTTGCAATGATATTCTTTACTTTTGTCCCCATTGTTTGCGGACTCAGTAACAAACGTCCCATATTTGGAAATCCGAAGATAAGATACGGTGAGCCGCCGTTTCACGAGGACTGCATTCCCCTCATAAGACGGAGAAAGCACCACATCGCAGACCGTCCCTCGCACAAGAGCTTTCGCCGATTTCTCGTGATACTCTGCGCTATTACTCTGTTTATTTCCATAATCCCTCTTCCCTTTTCATTATACAACCGCACTGCACTCTACAGCGACAACAGTATAAAGAAATTCAACGTCATCAATCAAGTTACCGGAGAATACACCTCCGACGACTTTGAAAGCATTACCATAAGCGCGAGGTACGTTTCAAACGGAGGGGGATATACAACAAGCTACAGATGGAAAAGCAGGATCAAAATCAAAATGTCGGACGGCAGATCGATCGGGTTCGACATTGACGATTTCAATTTCGGAATCCCCGATGGAAAGGACGTTTACCTTGACAAAATGCTTGAAATAAAGTCGCTCTTCCCTTCAGACAAGATCACGATCGAGGGAAGATCGGACGTCCGTAAGGTCGCGGAGGAATGGAATTTCACCGCAGAGCAAACCAAAAAATTAGAAGAGATCTTCTCGTAAAACAATATATAAAAGCAAAAGGGGCTGATTCAGTAACTTAGCCCCCAAAAAAGAAAAAGCGGATGCTTTTTACCGAAAAGGTATTGAGCATCCGCTTGCTTTGTTGTATAATTAAATTGCTACAAATAACCCTACAAGAAAGCGAGGATATTATACACCAATGAGAGACAGAAATCAAGTAGTTTTGCCAATAAATTTAGGAATTTGTATTCCTGAGGGAGATTTTGTATTCAAAGTAGTGGAAATCTGTGAGAAATTGGACTATACAAGGTTGTGGGAAACGTATGTCAGAGCATGGAGGAAGGTCAACCCTGTTACCATGTTTGAGATACTTGTATTCGCATACATGTGTGGCATATATTCCTCCAGAGAAATTGAGTCAGCTTGTAAAACAGACATACGTTTTATGTGGCTTTTGAACGGAGAGCCTGCACCAAGTGACTCGACCATCACAAGATTCATGAGAGGACACCTTGCCGAGGTCATAGAGGATCTGCATTATCAATTCATCGAAATGCTGTACGAAATGGAAGAGATCAAATTCAAGAATCTTTTCGTGGATGGTACCAAGATAGAGGCATATGCAAACAAATATACGTTTGTTTGGAAAAAGACTGTAGAAAAGAATTTTGTCAAGCTGGAAAAGAAGATTGGAAACATGCTGCCCGTTGTCTGCGAAAGATACGGACTTGCGAGTGGTGCATCTCTTGAAGATTGTTACAACACATTGGTTCTTCAGGCGCAGTGGATCAATCTCACCTTTGTCATTGGAAAAGGCAAGCATAAGACGCAGTTGCAAAGAGATATTGAGCTGTTAGAAGGCTTTTTAACCAAGAGAACTGAATATCTGTCGCAGTTAGGTAAGTTCAACGGAAGAAACAGCTTTTCCAAGACCGACGTAGACGCCACCTTTATGCACATGAAGGAAGACTATATGAGAAATGGTCAGCTCAAGCCGGGATATAACATCCAGATCGGTGTAGAGAGCGAATATATTGTCGGAGTAGGCGTATTCTCCAACAGAAGTGACGTCAATACTTTGATACCTTTTCTCAACAGGCTTAAAATGCATACAAACAGATTGTTTGAGCGCATCATTGCCGATGCGGGATATGAGAGCAGCGAGAACTATCTGTACTTAGAGGAAAACGGTCAGGAATGTTTCATCAAGCCCACGAATTACGAGATCAGTAAAAAGAGAACCTACAAAACCAATCCATACTCTGTGGAAAACATGGATTACCATGCCGAAAAGGACGAATATACCTGTCCCGATGGAAGAAAGCTGAAATTCAGACGGGAAACACAAAAGACGACCGAAAACGGCTACGTCGTATCAACGAGATATTACAGCAATGACAAATGCGGAAGATGCCCTCATCGAGGAAAATGTCATAGTTCCAAGAATGGGTACAGGACGGTAAGAGTCAATCAAGTATTGAATGAATACCGTCCTAAGGTGCTGGAAGCTTTGACGAGCGAGGAGGGGACACTTCTTCGCATGAACAGATCAATTCAGGTAGAGGGAGTATTTGGCGTACTCAAAGAAGATTACAAGTTCCGACGCTTCTTGACTCGAGGAAAGAAGAACGTTGAAACACAATTTTTCCTTCTTGCGTTTGCTTTGAATATACAAAAGCTCTGTAACAGACAGAAAAAAGGAAGAATTGGACTCGACTTGTTCCCATTGAACGCATCTTAGCACAATTCTTCGCAATTAAATACACACTCAAAAAACAAGGATTTTTGCAATCCTCTTTTTGTCGTACTCTTTTTTGCCTCAATTCGAGGCTTTTTCTTTTCTTTTATCTGTTTCTCTCATAATTGCACAGCAAAAGGCTGAGTCATCCGCTTAATTTTTAGCTTTTGACTCAGCCCCTTTTTATTAAATATATCAAAGTGCAGACTGTGTGTCGGTGGGATCTCCGTTAATTGCGAGGTCATACTCAACTGTCCAGTCGAGTCCCCTGTAATCTGCCGCACGGTCATCGGTCTTGATGAATTCCATGAGAAGATCGAGCATTTCCTTTGTCCAGGGGTTTTTGTCGATCTGAGCGGTGGTGAACTTGTTCTGGCTAATCATTTCAAAGCCGAAAAGGTCCTTGACCTGAGTCTTTGCCGCGCCACCTACTACCTCTTCAACGAGATGAGAGGGAATGAAGAGAACTCCGCCGCCTGCGCCAAATACAACGTCTCCGGGAAGACAGATGGCGTTTCCGATTCTCGTGGGAGCGTTATAGCTCATAATTGTGAAATCACGGATAGGTGTAGGATCGATTCCGCGGTAGTATACCTGAGTGTTTTCGATCTTTTCCATCTGCTCGGTATCACGAATTCCGCCCCAGATAACCGCACCTCCGTTTTCGTTTTTGGTCTTGTTCTTAAGAGCCGTGGTAAGGTTACCGCCGAGGAAGGTGCCCTTGTAGATCTTATCGTACATATCGATTACGGGAACGTCATACTCCATAAGATTGTCGATTACCCACTGGTTGTAGGTTCCGGTTCTGCCTTCGCTTCTTCCTACGTTCTTTGTGGTCTCGTCAAGGTCGGGGCGGAAGGGGCAGTAGCTTGCGGTCACTGCA